>CAMVBO010000062.1 GCA_947165745.1 uncultured Clostridia bacterium
GTACAAATGCGGAGTGGATTTTTTGTTCTGGCAAAGCTGAGCGGAGGGAGGCGATCAGGTCCTTGAGAGGAAGGCGACGGTGACGGGTAAAGTCCCGACCGGGATGAAGGACAAAATCGTCAGGATGTTTTTCCATAGCGTCGATAGTGCGAAGGAATAATCGACGGATCCGGGAAGGCGTCAACAAAACGTCCATAAGCGATACCTCCTTGAAAGTGAATAGCACACCCACTTTCAAGGCCGCATTTGCCTCATCTCATAAATTCGATAAGGCAAATGCGGCACCACAAATTCGGCCATTTGTCAACCATTTCTGACGATTTATCAAATTTTAACATCTGTTTATTGGAAAACGGACCACTACCACGCCGGAACTACAAAAAACAGATGTGGTACAACATGGCATACGGCATAAAAACACCCGGGTTTGCTTTCGCTATCCCGGGTAAAAAACCTTAAGTCAATGCCGTTGGAACCGTCCCCGGTGTATCCCGGAAACTCAAGGCAAGAGACATATTGACATTTCAAGTCTGTGAACTTATACTTATAATATTGCCCGAGGCGGTTGAGATCTGCCCGATCGTCGGAGATATAGAGGGAAGGAAAAAAGAAAGAACATGAAAAGAACGTTATCGCTTCTGCTGACCCTTGCGCTGCTGTTTGTGATCTGCGGCGCGGCACATGCCGAGGGCGGGGCCCCTCTGAAGATCTCGATCTATTACAACGATAATCCCACCTATCCTTTTCGGGACGACTGGCTGGCGCTCACTTACATTGAGGAGACATACAACGTCGATTTGGAGATCGAACCGGTTCCGTTCAGCGATTACGGTACCAAGGTAAACAATGTGCTGACAAGCCAGGGCGACGATACCCCTGACGTCATATTCAGCCAGAAAACCAGCGGCGGCATCGCCTCTCTGGCGCTCAACGGTGCCATTTATGCGATTTCGGACAATCCGGACTGGACACCGAACTTCAACGCCCGGGTGGCTGAGTTCGGCCTCGAGGAAGAACTGGAAACATGCAGGATGAGCGACGGGCGCCTGTATTACATGCCGGCCATGTATGATATTCCCGTCTACGACGGCGGCCTGATCCTTCGCCAGGATTATCTTGAGGCCAAGGGCTTTGAAGCGCCCGGGAATTTCGATGATCTCTACACGATTCTGAAGGCCTATAAGGAAGACTATCCCGATTCCTATCCGCTGACCACCATCTACGATGTCGGCTTTCTTGAGCGCATGACGATGCCCTCCTGGGGGCTCAGTCTGGGCACATACAACTCGACATCCAGCCAGGTTCTGAGCTGGGACTATGAGAACAGGGCTTATTTTGCCGGCGCCATCAGCCGGCAGTACAGGGACTATATCACCTTCCTGCACAGGCTTTACGCGGAGGGCCTGCTGGACCCGGAGATGACCCAGGACGACGCATCCACCACACTCAAACTGGCCACCGGCGCATCCATGGCTGTATACGCGTTCTACGACCAGATCGGCGGCTGGGAACAGGCGAGCGAGATCGAGGGCTTCCGCCTTGCACTGTATCCGCCGCTCACGGGGCCTTCCGGCGCGCATCATATGCCCAAGGCCCGCCTGATGAACGGAATCATCTTCCCTGTCAAGACGACCCAGCGCGAAGATTTCGAGCAGGTTGTGCGCAAGATCGATGAGATACTCTTCTCGGAGGATGCCTACATGGTCTGGAGTCTCGGCCTGGAGGGCAAAACCTATACCATGGACGGCGATCAGGTTGTATTCAGCGACGACATCCTGAACGCCCCGGAGGGGATTACCAAATATATGCAGAATGCCTATGGCTGCGGCTGCGGCGGCACCCAGTGTGTGTTCCGCAGCGCATTGGAGATGTTCAAAAACAAAAGCGATTTTGCCGCGGTGAATACTGAGGTCGCCGCCATGGATCAGGCCATGCAGTATGTACCGGCCGCGCCGGCTTTTGACGATCTGACCGCCGAGGATACCACGCTGCTTCAGGGCGCTCTGGGGGATGCCTATGCTGTCTGGAACGACGCCTTTATCCGGGGAACCAGGGACATTGACGCGGACTGGGACACCTATGTGCAGGAGATGAAGGACAAGGGCATGGACGAATATCTGGCGCTTTTCAATCAGTTCAGCCGGTATCAGTGATCCGTATTCCGGAAGGCTTCTTCCCCGGATATCGCCAGAAAGGACACTTCCATGAACAGGACCAGCAGGGATCCGCGGGATACGCGGACCGTCAGAACGTCGTTCAGGAAATACATGGGGCGTTATTGGCAGCTTTATGCCATCATGCTGGTGCCTGTCTGTTATTTTCTGCTGTTCAAGTATGTGCCGATGCTGGGGAATATACTGGCCTTCCGCCGCTTCAAACCCCTGACCGGTCCCTATGGCGTCAGCTGGGCGCAGCCGCCGCTTCGGTATTTCCGGCAGTTTATGGGGCAGGAGGGATTCTGGCAGGCGTTTCGCAACACGCTCATCATCAGTGTTGAAAACCTGGCCGTCAACTTCCCCTTTCCCATCATCTTTGCCGTTCTTTTCAACGAACTAACCAGTGTGAAAGCCCGGCACTTTATACAGACGGTCAGCTATATGCCCCGCTTCATCTCCACAGTCGTCGTCATTTCCATACTCAGCCAGATGCTCTCGCCGTCGACCGGGGCGGTCAACCGACTGCTGAGTCAGGTGCTCGGGCTGCCCCGCATATACTATCTCAACGAACCGGCTTTTTTCCGTCCACTTTATATCCTGACGGATATGTGGCAGTATACCGGATGGACGGCGATCATCTATCTGTCCGCCATCGCGGGCATCGAAAAGGATCTGTACGAAGCGGCGTACATGGACGGCGCCAGCCGTTTCCAGCAGATCTTCTATATCACGATCCCGTCTATTCTGCCCACCATCATGGTGATGCTCATCCTGAATATCGGAAATCTGATGTCGCTTGGATATGAAAAGGTCCTGCTGATGCAGACGCCGACAAACATGGCCGCCTCGGATATCATTGACACCTATGTCTACCGCCTGTCGCTGGGTGCCAGTACGCCCCAGTATTCTCTGGGAACCGCCGTGGGCCTGTTCAACGGAACGATTGGCCTGGTTCTGGTTACCGGCGCCAACCGGATCGCAAGACGGCTGACCGGAAGCGGCATATATTGATCCTTCGGAGCGCGAGGCTTCTCGCATAAGCCGCGTTGATCCGAAAACAGCAGGAGGAGGCATCCGGACAATGAAAAAAGCAGGGGTTTCAAAGGGGATCCGGAGACGTGAACCCGTCCTCGACTGTTTGACGGCACTGGTCATGACCCTCTGCGTGATCTGCTCTGTCACGCCTTTTCTGTATGTTTTTGCCATGTCCTTCTCCTCTGGCGCCGCCATCACCAACAGCCATGTATTTCTGTGGCCGGTGGGTTTCAACACGGAAGCCTATCGCACCGTACTTGCCTACCCCCATTTCTTCCGGGCCTACGGCTATACCCTGCTGTTCGCCTTCGGGGGGACCCTGATTTCTCTTGTAATGACGTCGCTTCTGGCCTATCCGCTCAGCAAGACATGGCTCAGGGGGCGGAAAACCGTCATGCGGATGGTCGTGTTTTCCATGTTCTTCTCAGGCGGAATGATCCCCAATTACCTTCTTGTTTCGGGTCTGCACCTGACAGGCACCGTCTGGGCCATCCTGATCCCCTTTGCCGTCAACCAGTTCTATCTGATCATACTGATCAACTTCTTCAGCGCGCTTCCATCGGAGATAGAAGAGGCCGCCACGATTGACGGCCTGGATTATTTCGGCATACTGCTGCGGATCGTGCTGCCTCTGTCCAAACCGGCGCTGACCACGATCGGCCTTTATACCTTCGTCTTCTTCTGGAACAACTGGTTTTACCCGCTGATCTACCTGAAGAGCAGTCAGTACCCGGTCATGCTGCTGCTTCGCAATATCGTAAACGGAAGCGCCAGCGCGTCCGAGGGGACAGCCCGGAACGCGGCGCTTTCCATCGCGGTCAAGTCCGCCGTGATTCTCGTTTCTTCACTTCCGGTCCTCCTGATCTATCCGTTCTTCCAAAAGTCTTTCGTCCGGGGCATGACCCTCGGGGCTGTCAAGGGATGAACAGCCGGTCACGGCGCCGTCCGACCGCGTCAGCCCGCGGAAACGTCGGGAACACCCTGGGGCGGACGCTGTTCAAACGTAAACACGGAGTAATTCATGTCCAGCACATACTGATAGCTGACGGTGTCGGCGATTTTCCGGATGACGCTGTAATTGGAAATGATATCCCTTGATGCGTCATCCTCATTGAGCATGATACACTGCCCGTCATCCATGATGGTGAAGACACAGCCGCCTTCGTAAAATTTGACCATCACCTGGGTATTGACCTGACCATGGTTTTTGGTCGCCTCGGCATAGTGGACCATCTCTTCTATGCACAGGGCGGCACGATAAGCGATGCGTTGGGCATAGCCATGTGCTTCGGCGTATTCGCGGACGCTCCGGGAAGCCTCGATCGCGTCCTGAGGCGTGACCGTGAGGTAGAGAATGTCTTCTTCCGGCGATCTTTTTTCCAAATCCTTTTTTATCACAGTACGGTAATGCAGTATATTGACGATCAGCAGAAGACATTCCGTGATAAAATAGGCGCCATAGAACATTGGCGCGTCCACACGGGAGAGAATAAAGGCAAATAGAGGCAGGGTCGCATAGCCTGCTACGGTGACCATGGAATTATATGTGACATCTCCCCTGTTGCCGAAATACAGGCGCAGGACGGCATTGATTCCTCGGAAGATAAAGTGCAGCGTATACAGGCGCAGGCAGATCACCCCAAAGGGAGGGATATCCATGACATGATGCAGATGATAGAACAGCTCCGGTGCGACCAGCACGAAAGCTGTAATGATGCCGAGAAGTCCGATCATCAGGTATATGCACTTCCGCATCAGCATTTTGACTCCTACGACATCCCGGCCGCCGGTCAGGATACCGATCAGCGGACGTGCCGAATTCTGCACGCTGATTATGACGACATTCGCGATGGACAGGCAGAATCGGCAGACGCCGTTAATCACGCCGAATATTTCCCCGAAGGTGGCCAGCAGGATGCTGACAATAAAAAAGTTCTCCAACGCAAGCATGGCGCTATAGGATGCCTCCGACAATCCTGTCCTGAGCATTCGCAGGATATCCTTTCCGCGGATACGCTCATCACCAGTGGCGTAGATATCTGTCTTTCGGCTGAGATAGACGACGCTGCATACGCACCGAACTACATTTGCGACGGCTGTTCCGTAGCCCGCACCGGCAACGCCCAAGTGAAAGACGCCCACGAAAAGCAAATCCAGAACCAGATTGATCAGCCCTTCCCCTATCGCCAGCGCCGTCAGGACCTTCGTCTTTCCGAGGATCTGAAGCTCAAACACGCATATGGTTGAAACCAGCCCAAAGGGGGAGGCGATCAGAATGCCAGCGGTATAGTTCCAGACCAGTGTATTCATATCATGAGAAAGGTGATAGAACCGGATCATCATGGCCGCGACAGGAAATTCGAGAACGCAGAGTCCCAGGATAGAAAGGAGTGTCAAGGTCTTGGCGACCTTCTTCTGATAGCGCAGATCCTCGAAGTGATTCTCACCCATGCCGGTTGAAAGCGTTGTACCGATGCCGGAGGCAATGAGCGCGGAAGCCACGCCCAGTATGGATGTAATCGGAAGAACAATATTCACGGAGGACAACGCGTCGGCGCCCACCAGGTTTCCCACCACAACACCATCCACAGACGTTATAAGAAGAAGGGACAGATTTGTCAGCAGCATAAAGGGCAGGAAGCCCAGAAGCTTGCGCTTCAGCAGCGAGTCGCTGCGCCAGAAGCGTGCTATGGTTTGGGAGTTTTCACCGTTATTCACTGGCGAATTGTGGACATAGGGCATTCGTCAGGCCTCCTTCAGAGTCACGGGAGCAGGTTCGTTGATTCATTCATGAGACAGCAGGCAATCCCGGAAGCATCCCGTTCGATCGCAATTGCCTCTACAGTGGAGTATACTACATATACGTGTTATGGTCAACACAAAAGGTGTGGTTGGTACACTTTCATGTCAATACAGCGGTGGATCATCTGCATCCGCTGGTAGGCTTCGCTCAGCGCCACGATGTCCAGCGTCTCCCTGCCGTTCAGAATGGCGATCTCCTGCGCATCGTGGATCAGGGAAACCACGATGGAGATGACCCCGGCGCTGTGTTCGTACAGCCACTCGATGATGGCTTCCGTGATGTCCATTCGGTTGCAAACATACTGGTAGCCGAACAGCGTCCCACAGAACTCCCGGAAGTTCCTGTCATAGGGCAATTCGCTGTAGTGAAGGCCCAGAGAGCGGCGGGCGAGCTGCATGGCCTGCTCGAAGAACTGGCAGCTGTCGGGCGTGCCGACCATGCAGATGGAGATGCCGGAGCAGTTGATGAGCTGGGTCAGGGAGCCCACCAGTGCCTTGCCGTTTTTGCTGTTGACGACATGCTGGATCTCATCCACGACCAGCAGCCCGATGTGGTTCAGCGCCACCTGGCTCACGGAGCCGATGAGCATATCCGTGGTCGCCCTTGCCCGCACGGCGTTGTCGTAATACCGGGTATCCAGCTCCTCGTCCACCTGCCGCAGGATCTCCAGCAGAAGCCCCTTTACGGAGCTGTCAAACGGACATTGCACCACCACACAGGGCACGATCTTTGTGCGCGGCTGTTCCAGCTCGATGATCCTGTTTTCGGAGATCAGCCGGATGCCTTGGAGATAGCGCTGCTCTTGCCGATGCCGGAGGTGCCGATGATCGTGAAGCTGTCTGAGCCGCCCAGGATGCCGCTGTAATCCCTCTGTCTCACCGCCTTGTAGTTTCTCGGCATACTGACTTACAGCCAGCCTGGAGCCCTTCTTCTGGAGGCTGCGGATGAGCGCGAGGTACAGCTTGCTGTAGACCTCCACGCTCATCGCGGAGGGCAGGTAGATGTCGTAGAGGTCCGACAGCTTCATCAGGCGCATGGCCTCATCCCGGTCACACACGCCGGGGTCGTACTCCGGCATCACCTTCAGCGCCCGCATCAGTTCATCCCCGGACAGCATCCGGGGCAGCGCCCCGATGAGCGCGTTGGCATCAATCATCCACCTGGCCTCCCTTCATGTAATCCCTGTGCTTCCGAAGCTGCTCCCGGCTCCGGTTCCCGCGGATATTCTTCATCTTTGTTTCGCCGGTCCTCTTCACGGTTCCCGCGATGGTTTCGATGTGGTCCGCCAGGTCGATCCGTGCCTGGAGGCTTTCCTCCTGCGCTGCCCTGACCAGCCGCTTTCGGCTCTCCTGTGCCTGCTGCACGCCGTTCAGGTCCTTCCCGGCGTACCTGCCCTCAATGAGATCAAAGCGCACATACGCCCCATGGTCGATGAGCCACACGCAGCCCACATCATCCGGATTATAGGCCACCACAGCATTTCCGCCCTGGAGGTACTGTTCGGTGTAGTCGTCATGCCTGTAGCACATCTGGTTGACCTTCAGCCCGGAGCGGGAGAACCTGCCCGTGGTACGCGGCAGCAGCGTGAGGATGAGCTGCTCACGGGAAACGGGAATCAGGTCGGCGGACGGCTGCTTCCGCCCGTAGTTCCAGATCGCGGCTGCGTAAGGCTGAACCCCCTTTACAAGCATATCATCCGTGTAGGGGTAGTTCTCGATGATCCGCCTGCCGTTGTAGTACAGGACGCAATTCAGCACGACCTTCTCAAACTGTTCCATGGTCAGGCAGGCGTCCTTCCTGTAGTCATGCGCGCCGCGCTCCTGATAGTCCGGCTCGATGACGCCCTTGCCCTTCAGGTGGGGCTTGAACGCACTTTGGATCAGGTCGAAGAACTTTTCCACCGCGCCCTTCAGTTCAGGCCGGTACGCGGGAAGGTTCACCACCGTGACGCCCAGCTCCGCGATCTGCTCGAAGTTCTGG
>CAMVBO010000063.1 GCA_947165745.1 uncultured Clostridia bacterium
TGCTCAAGCTGTGGGAGGGACTGGGCTACTACAGCCGCGCCCGCAACCTGCACGCCGCGGCGAAGATCGTCGCCGTCGAGTTGGCCGGCGCATTCCCCGGTGACGCCGAGGGGCTCAGGAGGCTGCCGGGCGTGGGTCCCTACGCCGCCAACGCCATCGCCTCCATCGCCTATGGGGAGCCGGTCCCGGCGCTGGACGGCAACCAGGCGCGGGTACTCGGCCGGGTGCTGGCCTGGGAGGAGGCGCTCAAAACGCCCTTCGACCTGCGCTCCCCTGCCCTGGACCTGCTGGACCGGCGGCGTCCCGGCGATTACAACCAGGCTTTGATGGATCTGGGCGCGACCATTTGCACGCCGAAGGCGCCGAAGTGCGGCCTCTGCCCCGTGGCGGCACACTGTCTGGCACGGGCCGGGGAGGCCCAGCAGGACTTTCCCCGCAAGAGCGCGCCAGTGCCGAAAAAGGAGCAGGACTGGACGATCCTTTTGGTATTGTTCGGAGACAGGCTGCTGGTGCGCCGCAGGCCGCAAGGTCTGCTGGGCGGGCTGTACGAGTTCGTCGCCGTCGAGGGACACTTTGACGAAGCTGACCTTGCCGCGAGGCTTGAAGCGCGGGGCTTCGCCGGGGTCAGGCTCACGTGCCGGCTGCCGGACAGCCGACATGTATTCACCCACCTCGTATGGCGCATGCGGGGCTGGCTGGCCACCTGCGAGGCCTTCCCGGAGGGCTTTGTCCCCGTGGATGGCGAACAGCTTGCCGCGCTCCCCTTCCCCTCCGCCCTGCGGGTGTACCGGCAGGCCGCGGAAAACCGCCTTGAAATGCAGCCAGCTACGCTTGAAACTGCGCCTCCCTGGATTTAGAAACACACTCTAGAAACACACCATAGTTTTGTGGCAGCCCCTTTTTGTTCCGTCAGACCGCATCGTCCCGAGCCATGACGCGAATGTTGTCCTCAAAATGGGGATAAAGCGCCAGAGTGTACTGCCGCTGCAGCTCCGTGCGGTTCTTGCAGCCCGTCTTTTGCAGCACGTTGCGCATGTGATACTTCACCGTGTTCTCCGTGATGAACAGCGCCTCGGCGATGCTGGCGTTGGAATGGCCGGCCAGCACCATATGCAGCACCTCCTTTTCCCGGTTGGAAAGGTCGCTGCGCAGGCAGAAGCTCTCGAAGACCTCACGCTCGTTCTTCTGCTGAACCACGGCGGGCTCATACAGCTTTTGGAATCGGCTCAGCAGCAGGTATACCGCGCAGGCGAAGGCCACCGTGGTCACGGCGATCAAAGCCACCTGCCGCCCGGACAGCAGCAGCGCCGCCCCGGTGCCCGCCACGTCGCCCAACCGACCCGCCGCCAGGCCCAGAACCGCCCATTCCCAACGGCGTGCCCGGGCCGCCATATCCATCAGCAGCACCACGCGGAACACGGAGAAGAAACCGAAGAACAGATAATCCAGCCCCCAAAACGCCATGCTGGGCACGGGCTCGTTGATGAGGCCCAGCATGATAAACGGCAGCGCCAGCGCCGCCAGCGTGCAGATCATGCCGTTTTTGCGGTTCCGGTCGATGACCACGCCGGCCGCCGCCAGCCCGATGGCATAGGGCAGGCGGGACAACTGCGGCACCAGGCCAGCCTGAATATCAGCGGAGGGAAAGGAGAAGCCCAGGTTCTTCACCGCGCTGATCAGCGCCACCACGGCGCAGGTGACCGCCACGTCCCGCCCGCTGGGCTCGGCCATGTTCCCGGCATCGGCGGGCGCTGGCGCTTCCGCCGGTTCAAAGAGAGGCAGGCGCAGCGCCGCCCATGCCGCCAGGCCCGCCAGTGCCAGGCAGACCAGCAGCGCCGGATGGCCCCGGGTCAGCGCGCCGCCCGGCGCCAGGGCCATCAGGCCCACCGCCACCGTGGAGACGGCATAGCCCGCTCCGAAGGCCCGGCCCCTGTGGTTCGCGTCGGCGCTGACCGCGATGGCGTAGAGATAGTATCCGGACAGCATGCCGCAGAGCAGGTTCATCAAACACCCAAAGGCAAGCACGGCAAAGAGGCTGTCCGTGAGCATCGCCGGGGCGGATACGGCGGCGAACAGGGCGATCGTCACCGTCGCATTCCGGCGGTGGTTGTCGGCGGGGCGTCGAAGCAAGCGCATGGTCGCAAACGCGCCGGCGGCCTGAAACAGATAGCCGACCACCATGCTGTGCCAGTCCGCCCGTCCCGAGCCGGTCAGCATCACCAGCCGCTGCAGCCACGAGAAATATACCGTTGAAGCCAGCGTAAAGCAAAGCCCCGTCCACAGCCCGCAGGCGACGTTCCGGGAAGCGAGCCATTGGTGCAACCTGTTCACGCGAACATTCCCCTTTCTTATCACTCCGGGTTTTCCTGCGCAGTTACACCGTCTGCGTTCATACTATACTCAATTAGAATCTGGACAATCATACGAGCAGACTTTTTGTTATGGCAAGGCAAAGTTCCGCAGGCTTGCTGGAGGTAATACGACGTATTATTTACAGCGTTTTACCACCGTTTATTCTGTATCGCAAAAGCCTTGATTTTCCGGGACTTTTAGGCCCGGCGACGCTTTATCCTCGTTTATTTTACACCTTCTCGTGCCCCGTTGCAAGGTCTTTTTTCGGGGTAAAAAGCATGCATTTATGCCCACCCATACCAAAACTATCCCTGATTTTGGCACGTTTCTTCGCGGGGCGAAGCACAAAGCAATGCCGGTCTATCCTGGACACACCCGACGATAAAAGAACAGATCCCGCCGTCAAACTGGGCAGGATCTGTTCTCAATGTCATGTGCGACATCCAGGGCGGCATAATCCGCGTAAAACGCCCCCCCGTGCTTTTACAGCTTGAAGTAGTCCACCGCGCCCCGGAACATGCCGTTGTCATAGTTTCCGGGCACGTTCACGTACAGGGGCACGTCGAAGCCGACGCGCTCGCTGTGGGCCATTTTGCCGAACACCCGGCCGTCCGGGGACGTGATGCCCTCGATGGCGGCGCAGGAGCCGTTGGGGTTGCAGAGGATGTCCATCGTGGGATTCCCCTTCAGGTCGCAATACTGGGTGGCCACCTGGCCGTTCGCCATCAGGCGGGCGATCACCTCGTCCGACGCAATGAACTTGCCTTCGCCGTGGGAGATGGGCGCCACATGCACGTCCCCCACCCGGGTGTGCATCAGCCAGGGGCTCTTGTCGCTGGCCACCCGGGTGCGCACCAGACGCGACTGATGGCGGCCGATGTCGTTGAAGGTCAGCGTGGTCTCCACGCAGTTCTCCGCCTCGCGGATCTCGCCATAGGGCACCAGGCCCAGCTTGATCAGCGCCTGGAAGCCGTTGCAGATGCCGCCCATCAGGCCGTCCCGCGCGTTCAGCAGCTCGTGCACCTTGTCCTTGAGCAGCGGGTTGCGGAAGAAGGCGGTGATGAACTTGCCGGAGCCGTCCGGCTCGTCGCCGCCGGAGAAGCCGCCGGGGATGAATATGATCTGGCTGCGGTCGATGGCCTTGCCGAAGGCCTCCACCGACTCGGTGACCGCCTGGGCCGACAGGTTGCGGATCACCATGATTTCCGGCTCCGCCCCGGCCTTGATGAAGGCGCGGGCGGTGTCGTATTCGCAGTTGGTGCCTGGGAACACCGGGATCAGCACCCGGGGCTTCGCCACCTTCACGGCAGGCGTGATGCGCTTTTCGGCGGGATAGTTGAACGTCCGGGGCTTCTCGTAGGTCTTCTTCACCGTGGCCGGGAACACGCTGTTCAGCTTGCCCTCGTACAGCGCCTCCAGCTCGTCGGCGGGCACGCTCTCGCCGCCGCAAGTGAAAGCGCGGGCCGCGGTGGTGCAGCCAATCACGTCGTCCAGGTTCGCGTCGTCGGCGTACTCCACCAGGAAGGAACCATAGACCGGCTCGAACAGGTTGAAGCCCTCGTCGAACATCACGCCGAAGCCATTGCCCATCGCCATGCGGAAGGCTGCGGAAGCCACGCCGCCCTTGCCCACCGCGTAGGCGGACAGGGCCTCGCCAGAGCGCAGCAGCCGGGTGACCTTCTCAAACAGCGCCTTCTGGCTGTCCGGATCGGG
The DNA here is from genome assembly GCA_947165745.1 of uncultured Clostridia bacterium. The sequence goes on from CAMVBO010000063.1 coordinate 4,066, forward strand.
CGTGCCGTTGGCCCTGTATTCGGGCTTCAGCCAACCGATTTGGCTGCCGGCCTTCTTGAATTCGCCGGAGACGATGTTCTTCGCCGGGCACACGCCCACGGCGAAGGACACCAGCGTGGGCGGCACGTGGATATCCTCGAAGGAGCCGGACATGCTGTCCTTGCCGCCGATGGCCGCCGCGCCGAAGTCCAGCTGGGCATCCAGCGCGCCGAGCAGCGCCGACAGGGGCTTGCCCCAGGTCTTCGGGCCGGTCATGCGCTCGAAGTACTCCTGGAAGGTGAGGTGCACGTTCTCGGTGCCGTTGCCCGCCGCCACCAGCTTGGCAATGGAATCCACCACGGCCAGGTAAGCGCCGCGATAGGGGCTCTTTTCGCTGATGAAGGGATCAAAGCCGTAGGCCATCACGCTGGCGGTGTCGCTCTCGCCGCCCTCCACCGGGATGCGGGACGCCATGGCCTGGATGGGCGTCAGCTGCCGCGCGCCGCCGAAGGGCATCAGCATGCTGGACGCGCCGTTGGTCGAGTCAAAGCGCTCGGCCAGGCCCCGCTGGGAGCACAGGTTCAAATCGGAGGCCATCGCACGCATCCCCTCGGCAAAGCCCTGCTTCGAGGGAGCGTCCGCCTTGTCCTGGCTGGCGACGGTCACGTCGGTGCGCTTGGGCGCGCCGTTGGAATTGAGGAAATCCCTTGAAATGTTTACGATGTCCACGCCGTTCCAGTTCATCACCAGCCGGGGTTCGGCGGTGACCTTCGCCACCAGCGTGGACTCCAGGTTCTCGCTGTCCGCCAGCGCGCGGAAGGCGTCCACGTCCTCGGGAGCAAGCACCACGGCCATGCGCTCCTGGGATTCGGAGATGGCCAGCTCGGTGCCGTCCAGGCCCTCATACTTGCGGGGCACGGCGTTCAGGTCGATGTTCAGGCCGTCGGCCAGTTCGCCGATGGCGACGGACACGCCGCCCGCGCCGAAGTCGTTGCAGCGCTTGATCATGCGCACGGCCTGCGGGTTGCGGAACAGCCGCTGCAGCTTGCGCTCCTCGGGGGCGTTGCCCTTCTGGACCTCCGCGCCGCAGGTCTCCAGGCTCTCATGGGTGTGGGCCTTGCTGGAGCCCGTCGCGCCGCCGCAGCCGTCGCGGCCCGTGCGGCCGCCCAGCAGGATCACCACGTCGTCGGGCTGGGGCACCTCGCGCCGCACCTCATCCGCCGGGGCCGCGCCCACCACCGCGCCGATCTCCATGCGCTTGGCGGCATAGCCGTCGTGGTAGATCTCCTCCACCAGGCCCGTGGCCAGGCCGATCTGGTTGCCGTAGCTGGAATAGCCCGCCGCGGCGGTGGTCACCAGCTGGCGCTGGGGCAGCTTTCCGGGAATGGTCTCCTCCACGCTGCGGGTCGGGTCCGCCGCGCCGGTGACGCGCATGGCCTGATAGACATAGCCGCGCCCGGACAGGGGATCGCGGATCGCGCCGCCGATGCAGGTGGCCGCGCCGCCAAAGGGCTCGATCTCGGTGGGATGGTTGTGGGTCTCGTTCTTGAAAAGCAGCAGCCACTTCTGCTGCTCGCCGTGCACGTCCACGTCCATGCGGATGGTGCAGGCGTTGATCTCCTCGCTCTCGTCCAGGTCAGTGAGGATGCCCTTGGCCTTCAAGTACTTCGCGCCGATGGTGGCAATGTCCATGAGGCAGACGGGCTTTGTGCGGTTCAGCTCGCCCCTCACGGCCAGATAGCGCCTGTAGGCGGCCTCCACGTCCTTGTCCTCGAAGGATACGTCACCCAGCTCAGTCAGGAACGTGGTGTGGCGGCAGTGGTCGGACCAATAGGTGTCGATCATGCGGATCTCGGTCAGCGTGGGATCGCGGTGCTCGCCCTTGAAATAAGTCTGGCAGAAGGCGATGTCCGCCGCGTCCATGGCGAGGCCGTACTTTTTGATGAAATCGCCCAGCTGCGCCTCGGTATAGCCGATGAAGCCGGTCATGGTCTCAACCGTGGTGGGGATAGCATAGGCGGTCTTGAGCGTCTCCACCTCGTCCAGAGAGGCCTCGCGGCGCTCCACCGGGTTGATGACGTGCTTCTTCACGGCCTCGATGTCTGCCGCCGTGAGCTCACCCGCCAGGATGTACACCGTGGCGGTGCGCACGTCCGGGCGCTCCACCTGCTCAAGCAGCTGGATGCACTGGGCGGCGGAATCCGCCCGCTGGTCGAACTGGCCGGGCAGGTACTCCGCCGCGAAGATCACGCCGGTATATTCCGGCAGCGCGTATGTCACATTGTCCACCATCGGCTCGGAAAACACGTTGCTGACGGCCTTTTCAAACAGTGCTTCGTCGGTGTTCTCCACGTCGTAGCGGTTCAGGATGCGCACGCCCTCCAGGCCCTCGATACCCAGGAAGGACTTCAGCTCCTCGTACAGCGCGGCGGCCTCGTGGTCAAAGCCCGGCTTCTTTTCTGCGTATACGCGATAGACCATGGTATTGTCTCCTTTGTGATTTCGTAGTGTCATTATTGTAAGGGCGCTTGTCAATCCATAGATTCTCCCATGAGAGGAAGACGATGCCGGCCCCGCAGGATTCACGGTGGCACTATTCCCGTGTCCTGTTTCCACGCAAAATCCCCAGCGCCCGCTTACCGATGTCCCGGCGCAGGATCATGCCGTCCCACTTCACCTGTGCGGCGGCGGCATAGGCCTTTTCGATGGCGGCGGGCAGGTCGTCCGCCGTGCAGGAGATGCCCAGCACCCGCCCGCCGGCGGTGACCAGGTTGTCGTCGTCGTCCAGGGCGGTGCCGCTGTGGTAGACCTGGGCCATGGCCTCGGCATTGCCCAGGTCGATGACCTTGCCCTTTTCATACTTGCCGGGATAGCCGCCGGAGGCAAGCATCACGCAACAGGCCGCGCCGTCCGAGAACGCCACGGGGGTGTCCGCCAGAGTCTCGTTCTCCACGGCCAGCATGATGGTCAGCAGGTCGGACTTCAAAAGCGGCAGCACCACCTGGGTCTCCGGATCGCCGAAGCGGCAGTTGTATTCGATCACCTTCGGTCCATCCTTCGTCACCATCAGGCCAAAGTACAGGCAGCCCTTGAAGGGGCAGCCCTCGGCGTTCATGGCCTGGATGGTGGGCAGGAAGATCTCCTTCATGCAGCGCTCGGCCACGTCGGGCGTATAGCAGGGGTTGGGGGCGATGGTGCCCATGCCGCCGGTGTTGGGGCCGACATCGCCGTCGCCCACCCGCTTGTGGTCCATGCTGGACACCATGGGCTTCACCACATGGCCGTCGGTGAAGGCCAGCACGCTGACCTCCGGGCCTTCCAGGAACTCCTCCACCACGATGCGGCTGCCGGACGCGCCGAAGGCGCCGTCGATCATCGCCGAGCGCACGGCGGTCTGGGCCTCCTCGCGGGTAAAGGCGATCACCACGCCCTTGCCCAGGGCCAGGCCGTCGGCCTTCACCACCACCGGGACGGGGCAGGTCTTCACGTACTCCAGCGCCTTTTCAGCGTCGTCGAACACCTCATAGGCGGCGGTGGGGATGTTATACTTCTTCATCAGGTCCTTGGCGAACACCTTGCTGGCCTCGATGCGGGCGGCGGCGGCCTCCGGGCCAAAGCACTTCACGCCCAGGGCGTGCAGCCGGTCCACGCAGCCCAGGGCCAGCGGGTCGTCCGGGGCCACCACGGCGAAGTCCACCGGGTTTTGGCGCACATAACTGACGATGCCGTCGATGTCCGTGGCCTTCACGGGCACGCAGCGGGCGTCCCTGGCAATGCCGGCGTTGCCGGGCAGGCAGGTGATCTCCGCCACCTGCGGGTTCTCCTTCAGCTTCTTGATGATGGCGTGCTCGCGCCCGCCGCCGCCGACGACCAGTATCTTCATGT
>CAMVBO010000064.1 GCA_947165745.1 uncultured Clostridia bacterium
GGATCCGCCAGGCCATCACCCGCGCCATCGCGGACCAGGCCCGCACCATCCGCATTCCGGTGCACATGGTGGAGACCATCAACAAGCTGATCCGCGTCTCCCGCCAGCTTTTGCAGGAGTACGGTCGGGAGCCGCTGCCCGAGGAGATCGCCGCTGAAATGGGCATCCCGGAGGACAAGGTGCGGGAGATCATCAAGATCGCCCAGGAGCCCGTGTCCCTGGAGACCCCCATCGGCGAGGAGGAGGACAGCCATCTGGGCGACTTCATCCCCGACGACGACGCGCCCGCCCCGGCGGAAGCCGCCGCCTTCACGATGCTCAAGGAGCAGCTGATGAGCGTGCTTTCCACGCTGACGCCCCGAGAGGAAATGGTGCTGAAGCTGCGCTTTGGCCTGGAGGACGGCCGCGCCCGCACGCTGGAAGAGGTGGGCAAGGAGTTCAAGGTCACCCGCGAGCGCATCCGCCAGATCGAGGCCAAGGCGCTGCGCAAGCTGCGCCACCCGAGCCGCTCCCGGAAATTGAAGGATTCCATCGACTGATGCAACAGACCGGAAAAATCGCCCTGGACCCGCGCCTGTCGATGATCGCGCGCCTGGTCGGCAGCTGTGAAACCTGCGCCGACATCGGGTGCGATCACGGCAGGCTCGGCGCGTTTTTGCTCCAGCAAAAACAGTGTCGGCGCGTGGTGCTGACGGACATTTCCGCGCCGTCGCTGAACAAGGCCCGCGCGCTGATCGGAAACTTAGGGCTTGAAGATCGCGCGGCGTTTGCCGTGGGCAGCGGGGCGCTGGCGCTCGCCGGTCCCGTGGACTGCGCCGTGATCGCCGGCATGGGCGGCGTGACCATCGCGGGTGTCATCCGCGAGGGCATGGAGAAGCTGGGAAACGCCAGGCTGATTCTTCAGCCCAACGTGGCCGCGCCGCAGCTGAGGCAGGCGCTTTCAGCGTGCGATTACGAGATCTACGACGAACACGTCGCCCAGGACGGGCGCAGGAACTATGTCGTCATCTGCGCAAGACCCGGTAAATCGGAGTATACCGAAATGCAGCAGGTCGTCGGCCCGGTGCTGCTGGCGCGGCTGCCGGAGGAATTGACGCCCTACGCGAAATTCCGGCTGCGCGTGGCGAGGAAGGCGCTGACAGGGGCGCAGTCTTCCGGCGACCAGAGCCAGGCCGCGCCGCTGGAAAGGGAAATCGCCATCTGGGAGGAGGTGCTGGCGTGTCCGCGACCGTGAGACAGATACTCAAGCTCATCGACCAGATCGCACCGTTTGAACTGGCGGAGGCGTGGGACAACGTGGGCCTGCTGGCCGGGAACCCGGACGCTGAGGTGGACACGGTGCTCTGCGCGCTGGACATGAGCATGGACGTGCTTTCCGAGGCGAAGCGCCGGGGCGCCCAGCTGGTGCTGACCCATCACCCGATCCTGTTCCGTGGCCGGAAGAACCTGGCCGAAACGGACGGGGAGGGGCGCCTGCTGTGCGCGCTGGTCAGAAGCGGCATTGCCATGATCGCCGCCCACACCAACTTCGACAACGCCAATCCCGGCGTGAACGACGCGCTGGCGGCGGCGCTGGGACTGAAGGAGATCGAAGTGCTGGAAGGCGGCATGCGCGTGGGCAAACCCGCACAGGGCAGCTTTAATCAGTTTGCCGATCACGCCGAGCGTGTGCTGGGCGGCCCGGTCCGCCGTTATGGCGATCCTGGAAGGCGGCTGAGGCGCGTGGCCGTGCTGGGCGGCGCGGGGGAGGATTACGCAACGATCGCCCTGCAGGCCGGCGCGGACGCCTATCTGACCGGTGAAATGGCCTATCACAAGGCCCTGGACGCCGTGGACAACGGGCTGTGCGTCATGGAGGCGGGACATGCGGCTACGGAATATCCCGCGATTTCCGCGCTGCGCAGAGGTTTACAAATCGCTGCGGATGCGGTACAATATGATATATGCGTCTTACAGAGCGAGGCGGAACTCTTTTTCTGATGGAGGGATTTGGATATGCAGTTGGATACCCTGTGGAAGTTCATGCAGGTGGACATGGAGGCGGACAAGTTTGAAAACCAGATGCGCCAGTCTCCGAACCGCCAGAAGCTGGTGAAGGCCCGCGACTTCCTGAAGGATCAGCAGGCGAACATGAAGAAGCTGGAAAACGATATCGCCGGGATGCAGGATCGCCTGGAGGCTGTCGAGGACGAGGCCGCGCGCCTGGAGAAGGTGCTGGAGGGCCTGACCGAGACCTTTGAGAACAACCCGCCCGCCAATGCCGAGGATGCCCAGAAGCAGGCCGAGTCCGTGGCCAAGCTGCTGGACACCCTGCAGCACTATGAGGCGGAGCTGACCAAGATGCGCAAGGACGCCGACACCAAGGACCGCCAACAGAAGGAGATCCGCGTGCGCGCCGCCAAGACCAAGATCGAATTCGATCAGCTGAAGGTGGAGTACGACCAGGAGTTCAAGGCCGACACCGCCAAGCTGCAGGAGATGCGCGCCAACACCGAGGTGGAGGCCAAAAAGGTGGACGCCGGGCTGCTGGCGAAGTATCGCAGCATCAAGCAGCACTGCACGCCGCCCATGGCCAAACTGGTGAACGGCCAGTGCAGCGGATGCTTCATGTCGCTGCCCAGCGCCACGCTGCTGGACATCAAAAACGGCGATCGGATCGTGGAGTGCGACAACTGCGGCCGCATCCTCTACGATACGGGGGAATGAGTACATAACCTCACAGCCATGGTTCGCCGTGGCCATACCGATTGAAATTGTGAGGGCGCCAGACGGTCGCAGGCGCGTAAGCGCTTGAGGAAAGTCCGAGCACCATAGGGCAGGGTGCCGGTTAACTGCCGGTGGAGGCGACTTCAAGGAGAGTGCAACAGAGATATACCGCGAACCTCCCCTCGGGGAGGCGCAAGGGTGGAAAGGCGAGGTAAGAGCTCACCCGCGGCCTGGCGACTGGTCCGCGCTGTAAACCCCACCTGGTGCAAGATTGATAGGGAAGCATGAGCGCCCTTCGGGGCGGCTCGGCGGCGGCCCGTCGCGCTTCCGGGTAATCGCTTGAGCCTGCTGGCAACCGCAGGCCCAGATAGATGATCGTCCAATACAGAACTCGGCTTACAGACGCCGCTCACAATTTTCATTATAAAGGCGCTGCCATTGGCAGCGCCTTTTTCTTGCTCCAGCGACTCACCTGGGGTATCGGCGGCAATATAGCCCCGATTTCAATCGTGCCCGGCGACATGGGCGGCAGGGGAAGCAGGCCCCCGGCCACAAACGCTTACTCGTCCGCCTCGGCGATTTCCAGGTACTTCTCAAACACCGTGTCCAGCTCGGCGTCGTCCTCCACGGTGGCGTACACGTCGTTGCCCTCCGCGTCGGTCTCGATGCGCAAGATCACCAGTTCGTCCTCGCCGACATCCTCCATCTCGTCCACCGGCACCAGGCAGATATAGGGCTTGCCCTCGTGCTCCAGCGTCATCAGGTGTTCAAAGCGCACGGCCTGGCCGTCCTCATCCACCAGTTCCACGATGTCCTCGCGCTCCATGTCCAGATCGTGATTCATGTTCTCGCTCATATGCCATACTCCCTTTAACTCTATTTTAGTCGATAGATCCTCTTTCCAACCGCCCGCGTCCATGAAGCCCTGCAGGATGTAGGTGGCCGCCAGCTGGTCGATGTAGTCCTTGCGCTTTTGCCTTCCCACGTCGGCCTCCAGCAGGACGCCCCGGGCCTGCCGGGTGGAGAGCCGCTCGTCCTGAAAGCGCACGTTCAGGCCCTTTTCGATCAGCACCTGCGCGAACGCCCTGGACCGCTGGGCTTGAAATCCCTCACTGCCGTCCATGTTCAGCGGCAGTCCGCACAGCACCCGGTCCGTGTCGTATCGCGCGCATAGCTCCAGCACCCGCTCGGCGTCCTTTGTGAAGCCCTTGGTCCAGATGGTTTCAACCGCCTGCGCCGTGATGTCCAGCGGGTCGGTGACGGCCACGCCGATGCGCTTTTCGCCGATGTCAAGACATAGCACTCGCATGTTCACACCACCTTGATGCAGAATTGCGGGCAGGCCCGCGCGCAGTAGCCGCAGAATACGCACTTGTCGGAATCCACCCGCGCGCGCCCGTCCACGATTTGGATGGCGTTTTGGCGGCACCGCTCGGCGCACTTGCCGCAGCCCTCGCACCAGTCGTGCACCATGACGTGCCGCTCCCGGTGCCGCAGGGCCTCCAGCCGGTCAAACGCCGTCGGATCGCCCTCGAACATGGCCACATCCGCGTCGATTTCCTCGATGCTCTGCATGCCGATGGCGATGGAATCCAAAAGCGGGCTGCCGAGCGCGTATTCCAGCGCGGCGCGGCTGGATCCGATCAGGTGCCCGCCGCCCAGGGGCTTCATGGCGAAAATGCCGATGCCCCGAGCGCGCGCCGCCTCAATGGCGGCCTCCATGTCCTGGCGGCTGCCGTCCTGGATGCCGATGCCCCCGGCGTTGATCAGCGGGTGGATCACATCGATCATGCCAAACCTGGGCACGGCCTTCACGCAGGCGACGAAGTGGGTGCTGACGCCCACCGCGCCGATGTGCCCTTTTTCCCTTTGCTCCGCCAGGTAGACGAGCGCCTCCTCATGGCCTCGCAGGGTGTACAGGCTCTCCTGCTCGTGGAGCATGAACAGATCCACATAGTCCCGGCCAATGCCGTTGAAGGCCCGCTCCAGCGCCGCCTGGGCCGTCTGCCGATCCCAGCAGTAGGCCTTGGTGCTGATCACGTAGTCCGGCGCGTCCTTCAGCGCCAGCCTGATGTGGGGATAGGTGCCGTACAGGTCGGCGGTGTCCAGGAAGCGCACGCCCTTTTCGTAGGCGTGCACCAGCAGCCGCGCGCCCGCCTCCGGCGTCATGTTGCGCTGCAGGGGCGACATGGTCAGCGTGCCGAAGCACATCCTGGACACCGTCAGGCCCGAGTGGCCAAGCTTGTTCATCTGCATAGTCTTTGTAAGTTCTGCGGTCTGTGATACGCCACAGGGCTGGAAATAACCGTATTTCCAGCCCTGTCAATGTTCATGGAGATGCTGCAAATGCCGCGCGGTTCAGTCCTGCAGGTCCTTGTCGTGCTGCACGACGTAGAAGCGCACGAACTCCTCCAGCAATTCATCCCGCTCCAGCCGTCGAATCAGCGAACGGGCGTTGTTGTAGCTGGTTATGTAGGTGGGGTCGCCGGAGATGATGTAGCCCACCATCTGCATGATGGGATCGTGCCCCTTGGCTTTCAGCGCCTGATAGACCACCTCGATGATCTCAGCAGCCGATTCCGGGACATCCACGAGGCTTTTGAAGTGTCTCGTCTCATCCAATTTGCTGTTCATAGCGCACCGCCTTTCCAGCCCAGCATTTACATTCAAAGTCATTATAGCACATAAACGCCAAAAGATCAAATGTTTTCATATTTTTGAACAAAAACTCTAAACAGTGTTCGGGTCGTCATCATCGCGGGCAGCGCCAAGAGCATGCCAAGTACCCCGCCGAGCCGCGCCCCGCCATAGATGCCCAGAAGCACAGCCGCCGACGAAAAGCCGGTGAGGCTGCCCATGACGCGGGGGGAGATCCAGCTGCCGTCCAGCTGCTGCACCACGACCAGCGCAGCCGCCGTCAGCGCGGCTTTCTGCCAGCTTTCCGTCAGCGCGATCAGCACCGCCGGCACGCCGCCAATGAACGGGCCGAAGTAGGGGATCATGTTGAGGACACCCACCAACAGCCCAAGCACAAGCGCGTTACGCACGCCCACGATCGCCAGCGCCGCCACGGCCAGAGCCGCCACCGCCCCGGCGATCATCAGCTGGCCCTGCAGATAGAGCCGGAGCTCCCGTGAAGCGGCGCTGGCCATGCGCACCGCCGTTACGCGCCAGGCCTGGGGCATCAGCAGCTCCAGCCGCAGCAGCAGCCGGTCCCGGTCTCTCAGGAAGAAATAGGCCAGCACCGCCGCCATGGAAAGCTTCCCGGCCACATCCGCCAGGTTGGCCGCGAAGGTGATCGTGCCGCCTGCCAGAACCGTCGCGAAGCCTTGCAGCGCGCTGAAATCCATTCCCGGCAGCCGGACGCCCGGCAGACGCTGTTCCAGCCACAGTCTCGCGCCGGCCAGCCAGCTTGAAGCGGCGGACACAATGCCGGGCAGCGTTCGCGCCAGGTCCGCCATTTCCCGAAGCAGCGCGGGCAGCAGCAGCCAGAGCCCACCTGCCAGAACGGCCAGGACGGCCAGCAGCGCCGCCAGCGCCGCGGCGGGGCGGGAAAGCCGCTTTTCAAGCAAATTGGCCAGCGGCGCGACCACAAAGCACGCCGCCGCAGCGCCAAGGATCAGCTCCGCCACCTGGGCTATTGGGCGCCGCAGCAGGACAACGACGGCGACCGCTGCCAGAACGGCGCCGAGGATTGCCCACCGGCGCCGGTTGGGTTCGATTCGCAACTGCATGGCGCGCCTACACTACATCTTCTTCGCGATCTCGTCTGCCTTGTCGCTGATCCAGCTGCCCGTCTGACGGGCCTTCTGGTTCCACTTCTTCTCCGTCTGCCAGTTCATCACCCCGAAGATCGTCGCCGCCGAACCGCCGATCAGCATGCCCGTGAGAAGCCCCTTCATCAAACCGCTCTTCATTGTCTTCGCCCTCCGTTTCATATTCGCCGGGGTCGATCACGACTTCGCCCCTGTCCCGGTTCACGGTGTATCGTGTGACGCGCCGCAGTCCGCCGACCAGGTCGTCCCAGATGCCTGCGGACAGCTCCAGCGCCGTCACCCGGAAGCTGAGCTCGTCCACCTCCGCGCCGGTGACGGCCCCCAGCCGCCGACCGTCCGTGGACACCGCCCGCATGGGCAGCGGGGAGGCCTCCATGCGCCTGCGCACCCCGGCGCAATCCGAAAGCACCGCCACGCTGCCCAGCAGCTGCAGCTGCTCCGAGGGGATGTAGCGCGCGCCGCGAATCCCTGCGCCCACCCAGACGCCATCCATGTGTCTGAGATCATCCGACAGTTCCGTGCGCAGAACGCGCCCGTATTTCCTGCCTTCGCACACCACCGGCAGGCCCGTCAGGTTCCGCGCCTTGCGCATGTCCATCGCCTCGCATTCGCCGTGAACCGGCATCGCTATTATGAGCCGATCGAAACCGACTCACCCGCGGCAAAATTTGTCGCATTGCGCGCCGCGCGCACCTGTGATACAATAATGGTGAAACGTGGCGATGCGATTCGACAGGATTATGATATGCACACGCCCATGGGCTTATGACACAAGTTATCCGCATATATTTGCGTTAGCCACAGTTTTGACAAATATTTCTGGTAAATTGAAATTGTATTACCCGAAAGGGAGGTAAGATTATGGAAGAGAACCGCAGCGGTTACAGGATTCTGGTGGCGGACGACGATCCCAATGTGCACCAGTCGCTGAACGCTTATTTTCGCCGCGAGGGCTATCAGATGGTTTCCGCCTACGACGGCAACCAAGCGGTGGAGCAGGTGCACAGGATGCGCCCGGACATCGCGATCCTGGACATTATGATGCCTGGCATGGACGGCCTCATGGTCTGCCGGGAGATCCGCAAGGAATCCAGCCTGCCCATCATCATGCTCACCGCCAAGGGCGAGGAGTTTGACAAGCTGCTGGGCCTGGAGATGGGCGCGGACGACTACATCACCAAGCCCTTCAGCCCCCGGGAGGTGCTGGCGCGGGTCAAGGCCGTGCTGCGCCGCATGCACGAAATGAAGCCGGAGGACAAGTCGGCCCATCTGGTGGTGGGCAACCTGGACATCGACATGAACGCCTTTACGGTGAAGCTGGACGGCCAGATGGTGCCCTGCACGCCCAAGGAGACGGAGATCCTCTGGACGCTGGCCAGCAACCCGGGCATGGTGTTCAGCCGGGAGCACCTGCTGCAGA
>CAMVBO010000065.1 GCA_947165745.1 uncultured Clostridia bacterium
ACGGCCGCGTCCGGCACGGTGCTGTTTATCCGCGCGCCGAAAATGCTGGGCCTGTTCACGCCGGATGGCGAGGTGGTCGCCCAGGGCAGCACGGTGCTGCGCATGGTGGCGGTCACCGAGCCGCTGTACGGCATCGCCGTGGTGCTGGAGGGCATCTTCATGGGCGTGGGCGACACGATGTATGCCTTCGCGTGCAACATCATCGGCATGTGGGGCCTGCGGGTGCTGGGCACGGTCGTCCTCGTGCGCGGCTTCGGCCTGGGGCTCACCGCCGCGTGGGGCGCGATGATCGCCCACAACATTCTCCTGTGCTTGCTGTTCGCCATCCACTACAAAAGCGGCAAGTGGAATCCGGTTTTGACGGGGGAGAAGTTTTAATCGTATCGTCAGGGAAGCATATACAACATCGGCCCGGACGCCATGCGCCCGGGCCTTTATCAGCTAAACCGTCACTGTCAGAACCTTCCAAACCCGCGGCCGGGGCCGCCGAAACTGCCCATAGGCGGGCGGTGCGGTCCATAGGGCCCCATTGGCGGGCGATGAAACATGCCGCCCCACATGCCCCAGGGGCGATACCACATGCCCCAGGGCCGCCACGGGCGCAGCATCGCCCGGAAGATAAGAAACAGTACAAACATCGTGAACATCAGATCCACCTCCTCGTGGCGTCATACTACTCTCAATCAACACGTTGAAGATCTCATGCTTTGACCAGGATGACACCAATGCACCGGTCACTGAGCCGCGCGTCGGCGATCTCAGCCGACAGGATCGGCGGGCAGCTGCCGCAGGATGTCCTCCACCTTTCGGCAGGCGCGTTCCAGCTGGGTGCGGGCTTCGTTGATGCGCCGCTGCACCAGATAGTCGGCCAGGAAGCCGTCGAAGAAGAAATCCGCGAAGGACAGCAGGCCGTCGATGTGCACGTCGGGCAGGTTCACATCCTGCAGCTCGTCGCAGAAGGCCTCCAGGTCGAATTTGGCCTGCTCCACATTATACTGGGCGTCGTCGACCTTGCTGTGCTTGATGAGGCTGGAGATCAGCCCGCCGCCCAGCATATCTATGATGCCCCAGCCCCGCGCGGTGTCCAGCGCCTTCTGCGCCCTGCGCAGGCTGTTGAGCGCCCGAATCCCCGCGGCGCGCGCCTCGCGCACCTCCCGGGCCATGTTCACATTTGTCATTTGAAACACTCCTTTCAGCAGCGTGATAAAAGAAAAGACTTATATCGTGATTGCTCACAATATAAGTCTTGCCGTTTCATCCGCGCCGGGTGGTGAACCACCGTACTGACGGCTACGGAACCGCTCTCGCGTTCGGCTACTCCCTCGTATTGAGTGAGACCATTATAGCACGCTGACTGGCGGGGTCAAGGGAAGACGCACGAAAACCGCAGTTTCCAGTACGAAATGTCGGTTTGGGGCGCTATTTGTCTTTTCCTCTGTGGAAGAGGCGCGCGATGCGGGATGGCCGGTGCTTTACGCGCTCGCGCCTTCCACCCAGGCCCGCTTTTCGCCCTCCTCGCGGAACTGGTTGGCGTAGAGGGTGTAGTAATAGCCCTTCTGGCCCAACAGCTCGGCGTGGGTGCCGCGCTCGATGATCTTGCCGTCCTTGATGACCAGGATCAGGTCGGCGCTGCGGATGGTGGAAAGCCGGTGGGCGATGATGAAGCTCGTCCGGCCGGTCAGCGCCACGGAGATGGCCGCCTGCAGCTTCTGCTCCGTCTGGGTGTCCACGGAGGATGTGGCCTCGTCCAGCACGAATATGGCGGGCTTGGCGATCAGCGCCCGTGCGAAGGAGATCAGCTGTTTCTGGCCGGTGGACAGCCGGTTGCCGCCCTCGCCGACCTCTGTGTCATAGCCTTTTTCCATCTTTAGAATGAAATCCTCCGCATCCACGGCGCGGCAGGCGGCCTCGATCTCCGCGTCTGTGGCGTCCAGCCGGCCGAAGCGGATGTTCTCGCGGATGGTGCCGGAGAACAGGTGCGGCTGCTGCAGCACATAGCCCAGATGGGCCTGCAGCCACAGGATGCTGCGCTTCTTGTAGTCCTCGCCGTCAATGCGGATCACGCCCTTCGTGGGCTCGTATAAGCGACAAACCAGGTTCACGATGGTGCTCTTGCCGCTGCCGGTTTCGCCCACCAGCGCCACGGTCTGGCCAGGCTTCACCTTCAATGAGAAGTCCTCCAGTACCTCCTCGCCGGTGGAATAGTGGAAGGACACGTGGTCGAACTCGATGTCGCCCTTGATATCCGGCCAGTTTTCCCGCTTGGGACTGAAGCTGTCGCCGAACTTCTCGATGACCTCCGGCGTGTCGAAGATCTCCGGCTCGGTCTCCAGCAGGCTCACCACGCGCTCCGCCGCGGCCTGGCTGGCCTGGAGGTCGGCGAAGATGCGGGCAATGTTGCTCACGGGCTCGAAGATGCCGGCGGAGTACTGCACAAACGCGGCCAGCGTGCCCACGGTGACGATGCCGTTGACGCTGAACACCTCTGTGCTGCCCCGCTGCAGCACCAGCGCCGTGGCGATGGAGCCCAGGGAGATCACGATGGGGTAGAACAATGCGCTGAACACCGCCGCCCGGATGGAGGACGTGCGCATCTTGCCCGTCAGCACGGAAAACTCCCTGGCGTTGGCCTCCTCGCGCACCAGCGTCTTGCTGGTCTTGGCGCCCATGATGCCCTCGTTGAACGCGCCGGTGATCTGGCTGTTGGTCTTGCGCACTTCCCGGTAGCTGGCCAGGATGCGCTTCTGGAACCATACCGCCGTCACGGCGATGACGGGCATGACGGACAGCACCAGCAGCGCCATCCGCGCGTTCAGCGCCAGCATGGCCACGGCGGTGATGATTATGTAAGCCCCGGACCAGAACAAGTCCACCAGTCCCCAGGCCACTGTCTCGCCGATGCGTGCGGTGTCGCTGGTCATGCGGGAGATGATGAAGCCCACGGGCGTCTGGTCGTAATAGGAGAAGGACAGCTCCTCCAGCCGCTTGAAGGCCAGCTTGCGGATGTGGCGGTTGATGCCGCATTCCGCCCGGCCGCAGATCTGGCAGAACGTGAATATGCAGGCCGATTGCAGCAGCACCGTGCCTGCGTAGCGCGCGATGAACCAGGCCCGCCCGGCGGTCTGCCCGCCGGTGATGAAGGTGTCGATGGCCTCGCGGGTCAAGAGCGGGAAGATGGTGTCGCAAAGTGCGCTGACGGCCATCGTCGCCATGATGGCGATCAGGTGCCGGTGATAGGGCTTCATGTAGCCGATCACCCGGCGCCACAGGCCGGCGTCCAGCTTTTTGGTATAATCCTGTTCCTGCTGATATTGCATATGTATTGCTCCTTCGGAGTCGATCATGCGGGGAGACGACCTCATCCGTCTCGCTTTGTTCGGCACCTTCCCCTGAAGGGGAAGGCAAGTGGAAGGAATTTTCAGGGCTGCAAGCCTTCCCTTTCAGGGGAAGGCGCGGAGCACCGGAAGAGGTCGCTTCTCTTAAGCGATTTCATTGTTCAGCTCGTCCTCCAGCGCGGCCTGGATGCGGTATACCCGCTGATATAGGCCCTCTCGCTGGATCAGGTCTTCGTGGCGGCCTTGCTGGGCGATGATGCCGTCCTCCAGCACCAGGATCAGGTCCGCGTCGGCCAGCGTGGTCAGGCGATGGGAGATGATGAACGTGGTGGGCACGCGGCTGCCCGTGCTGCGCCTCTCCTTCAGGGCTTCGCGGATGGCACGATCCGTCTCGGTGTCCACGGCGGACAGTGAGTCGTCCAGGATCAGTATGTCGTTCTCCCGCAGCAGCGTGCGCGCGATGGCGATGCGCTGCTTCTGGCCGCCGGACAGGGTGACGCCCCGCTCGCCGACCATGGTGCCGTAGCCCTCTTTGAATTGGCCGATGAACCCGGCGGAGTGGGTGACGTCCGCCACGCGTTGAATTTCACCGTCCCCGGCCTCTTCCCGGGTGATGGCCAGGTTGTCCCGGATGGAGCGGGAGTAGAGGAACGGCTCCTGCAGCACGTAGCCCACCCGGCTTCGAAGGTATTTCTTTTCGATATTGTTGATATTGCGCCCGCCGATCAATATCTCGCCGCCGGACACGTCGTACAGCCGCTGCAGCAGGTTCATCATCGTGCTCTTGCCGCTGCCCGTCGCGCCGAGGATGGCCACGGTCTGGCCCGCCTTCACGGTGAAGGACACGTCGTTCAGCACCGGGTGCTTGCCGTCGTAGCGGAAGGAGACGTGCCTGAACTCGATGTCCTCGTACAGGGGCGCCTCGCCGGCCCCGGGTGTGTCGCCCTCCGCCTTGGCGTCCAGGATCTCATAGATGCGCTTCATGGCCACCATGGACTTGCCCAGGTCCTGCAATATGCGGCCCAGCTGGCGGATCGGCCAGATGAGCATGGAGATGTAGCTGACGAAGGTCAGCACGTTGCCGGTGGTGATCTCGCCCCGCACGGCGAACACGATGCCGAACAGCAGCGTCAGGCCCGTCTGGAACATGCTGAGCATGTCCGACCCGGACCAGTAGGCGGCCATCACGTGGCTGATGCGCACGCTCTTGTCGTGCACGTCGTCGGCCCGTTTGTTGAAGCGGTCGCTCTCATAGCGCTGCCGTCCGAAGGCGCGCACCACGCGCACGCCGGTCAGACTCTCCTGCAGCATGGCGCTCAGCTGGCCGTCCGCCTCGTCCGCCTCCAGAAACAGCTTCTGCACCCAGTGGAAGAACCAAAAGGCCAGGCCGAACAGCGGGGGAATGAGGATCAGCGATATCAGCGTCAGCTTCACATGGATGGACAGCATCAGCGTCAGCGCCAGCACCACCATGATGACGGTGCGGAAAATCTCGATCACCTGGCTGGCCAGGAAGCGGCGCACCGTCTCCACATCCGTGGTGCAGCGCTGGATCAGATCGCCGGTCTGCGCCTTGACGTGGTAGTCGTAGTCCATGGCCAGCAGGTGACTGTAGAGCCGTGTGCGCATGCGCTCGGCAATGCTTTCGCTGGCCTCGGCGCTCCACCTGCCCCGAAGGTATTGGAACAGGCCGCCGATCAGGCTCACCGCCACCAGCAGCACCGCCACGATCCAGATGTGGCGCGCCAGGTATTCCGCGCCGCCGCGCGCGTCAAACCAGCCCGCCAGGAATCCCGGCAGGTTCACGGGCTTGCCGCCCGCGCCGTTCAAGGTGTCGGTCACGGCGTCCACGGCCCCGGCGATCAGCAGCGGCGTCAAAAAGCCGGCCAGCACGCTGACGGCCACGGACACCACGCTGCCCAGATACTTGAGAGCGCTGCCCTTCATAAACTCGGGAAAGCGCTGCAATACGCTCTTTTCAGCGGGAGATCTTGTCGTTTGATTCCGCATGGGAAACCTCCATTCAAACCATCGGATATACATAAAAAACGCCGGACACCTGCGTGTCCGGCGGAACATACCCAAGAAAACTCAGGCAAAATAACCCCATCGACGGCAGGCGAAAATGAGCTTGGCTGCGGTTGCGTTGCGAAGCTTCATCATGCACACCTCCGATCGGATTATTTTGCGTGGCGTTGTGCGCCATCGACATCCAGTATAGAGAAAACCCCGGCCAATGTCAATCCATTTGCGATGGGTAACACAAATTTCACGGTAAATACGCTTGGATTAAGACGAAAATTCGCACGTTAAATCAAAATCTTTTCACAATCGGATTGTTCTTGACAAACTTATGACATAATATTACAATATTATTGTAATGTCAAAAACAGGTAGTTCCAAGGAGGAAAAACCATGCGACCCCAAAAACTGATTATCCTTGTGCTGGCGCTTTGCCTGCTGGCTTCCATAAGTACCACCGCGCTGATGGCTGCTTCATACTTGCCGGATGACAAGGTGTTCGTGCTCAACGGCAAGGAGGTCAAGGCGACGCAGTTCCCCGAGGTCAACAACTGTTGGAAGTGGTCCCAGAACGCCTACAAGTATATTTGGGGCTGCAATTTCAGCGAGACTTTCGCGGGAAGCAGCAGTACGGGCGCGAACCTGCTGGCCAATCTGAACGACAGCCAGCGCAAGCTGACGGCCGCACATCTGCGCTATTTCATCCAGCAGACCACGCTGGGCGCCACATTCCGCGTCTGCGGCTGCTCCAAGTCCTGCAAGAGCTTCAACAATGACGGCCTGGCCTGCGGGCATCCCGGGCATAGCCTGATGGTGGTGGACAAGAGCGCCAACGGCGTGACGATGATGGACAACCTGACCCACCACGTTCGCTATTACACCTGGCAGGGGTTCTGCGACTCCTGGAAGGCCTATACCTACATCAAGTATATCCGCTGGCCCGGCGTGCATGCGCTGCCTGCCAACGCCGTTGCCGATGATGACAGCAGCGTGAGCGTTGCCGGCGTCAGCCTCGACAAGTCCAGCCTGTCACTGACCATGGGTGAAAGCGCGACGCTGAGCGCCACCGTCTCGCCCTCCAACGCCAGCATCAAAGCGATTGCCTGGAGCAGCAGCGCGCCCACCGTGTGCGCCGTGTCCGATGGCTCCGTCGTCGCGCTGCAGGCGGGCACCGCTACCATCACGGTCAAGACCGGCGACGGCGGCTACACGGCCACCTGCGCCGTGACGGTCAAGAAGCCCACCGCCTCGAAGACGCTGAGCAAGACCGGCAGCAATGGCACCATCAACATCCCTCTGGGCGCCAAGGTCCAGCTGATTCCCAAGTTCGCCACGAAGAAGAAGTGGACCATCAATGGCGTGAGCTCCTCCAAGACCGGCTGCGCCACGGTTTCCACCACCGGCCTGATCACGGCCAACAATGTCGGCTCGACCAAGATCACCGTCACCACCAAGAACAAGAAGAAGGCGACGCTGACGGTGAAGGTGTACGACCCGGCCGTGCCGACCAGCGTGGTGCTGAACAAGAAGGGCACAGTCAAGCTGAAGATCGGCAGGACGCTGCAGCTGAAGGCGGCCGTCAAGCCCAGCACGGCAACCACCACCTTTGCCTGGAAGTCCTCCAACACCAAGTACGCGTTGGTGAACGACGACGGCCTGGTCTACGGCCTCCGGAAGGGCACCTGCTATGTTGCGGTGCGCACCGCCAACGGCAAGTACGCCAAGGTGAAGATCAAGGTGGTCAAGTAAACGCAAGCGCCGAACGCCCCTCTCGATGGAGAGGGGCGTTTTTTCGGCCGCGCCCTTGCCATTTTCCGCCGATGTGTTATAATAGACTTGATAGATAACCTTGTTTGACCATTTGAGGAGGTATCCCATGCCGCTGGAAATTGTGAGAAACGATATCACCCGCATGGAGGTCGACGCCATCGTCAATGCCGCGAACGAGACGCTGCTGGGCGGGGGCGGCGTGGATGGCGCGATCCACCGCGCCGCGGGGCCGAGGCTGCTGGAGGAGTGCCGCACGCTGAACGGCTGCGAGACGGGCCAGGCCAAGATCACCCGGGGCTACAACCTGCCCTGCCAATATGTGATCCACACTGTCGGGCCCGTGTGGCATGGCGGCACGCAGGGCGAGCGCGCGCTGCTGGCGTCCTGCTATCGCAACGCGCTGGCCCTGGCCAGGGAATACCACTGCGAAACGGTTGCCTTCCCGATGATCTCCACCGGGATGTACGGCTATCCCAAGGCCGAGGCCATGCAGGTGGCCGTGGACGAAATCACCCGCTTCCTGCTGGAAAACGACATGACCGTCTACATCGTCGTGTTTACCCGGGACGCCGTGGAACTGGGCGGCAAGCTGTACAGGGAAGTGACCGCCTACATCGACGACGTGTACGTGGACGAGCACTACGACCCGTACCGGGAGTCCCGCCGCAGCGCCCAGGCCGACGGTGCGCCGGCGAACGGACTGTTCCGCCGTCCCCATCGCGAGGACACCGCCCGGAACGAGACCATATTCGCCGACAGCGCCATG
>CAMVBO010000066.1 GCA_947165745.1 uncultured Clostridia bacterium
GCGGACAATGGACGGCCGCAAAACCCCGATGGCTAACCTGTACACCGCAGGAACCAAGCAGTTTATCACTGATGAAGGGCTGGTGGAGACATGAAGATAATCAAACCCTCGTTCGAGGTTCTGCCTCGGGATGAGCAGCGCGGCGGTCTGGCTATCATCGAGCAGGCGGCGCGGACCTGCTACAAGACCGAGGACAAGGCCACATACGCCAGCGCAGAGGGATTTGTGAAGCGCCTGATTCAGCGCGGCCACCTGGCCATGATCGAGCACGGCGACTACATCTTCCAGATGGACGATTACCGCATGTACGCCAATGTCAAAGAGGGTCTGGCCATGATGAAGGAAAAGCTGGGCTGCGCGCCGATGCTGAACATGACGAATCAGGGCGGGCGCATGATCGTCTCCGGCAACGTCCGAGCGTGGCGGGAGCTGATTCAGAACTGCAACGCCCCGGGCGGCACCATCGCGTGGTTCTTCGCGCCGTTCATCGACCGGGTGTACATCGACGGTCTGATCGACTTCGACACCGTATCCTACCCGGATTCCCGCATCATGCAGCTGTCGTACGCAGATCTGAAGGGCCGCGTGGAAAAGCTGGCACATCTGCGGCAGACGGTGCGCTTCACCGTGGACAGAGGCGTGACCCACGAGTTCGTCCGGCATCGCCGGATGTCCTTCGCCCAGGAATCCACCCGCTACTGCAACTACACGCTGGGCAAGTTCGGCAGCGAGATCACCGTGATCGAGCCGTGTTACCTGGAAAAGCACACCGAGCCCTACGATCTGTGGAAACGCCAATGCATGAGCGCGGAGACAGCCTACGTCCACATGCTGAAAATGGGGCTGAAGGCGCAGCAGGCGCGGGCGGTGCTGCCCACCAGCACGAAGGCGGAGCTGATCGTGACCGGCACCCTCGGCATGTGGGATCACTTCTTCGATCTTCGCGCCAGGCAGATCACCGGCCCTGCCCATCCGCAGGCCGCAGAGGTAGCCGTACCGCTTATGCAGGAAATGATGAACCGATTCCCGGGTATCATTGAGCAGTAAGAGCATTTAAGAGAATTTAAGAGAATTGTGGACTGTGCGGGGAGGCTGGGTGCTTCCCCGCCAGATAAAGGAGAATGACGCTATGAGCGTGATTGCTGGAGTCCTGCTGTTTATCGCAGGCGTGATGACAGGCGGCGGGGCCGTCTACTACAACCAGTACAGCATCCGGCAGGCGACGGCCAGCCTGCGCCGGGAGAATGAAAAGCTGAAGGACAGCGCGGTTGAGGATGCCATGAAGTACACCGGTGATCGGGCGTACCGCAAGGGCTTTCAGGATGGCCGGCGCAATCCCATGACCGGCGCGGAACAGTTTGCCGAGACCTTCGAGGGTATGAGAGCCCAGTTTGGCGGACAGAGGAAGAGGCAGGAGGGATAGAACATGCAGGACGCACCCAGAAAGAACGACGCGGAGAGGCCCGACGAAAAGAAAAAGCGCCGGACGGTGGATGAGCTCATCAGCGATACCGCGAAGGCGACAGCGGATGAAGTGGTGGCAGCACAGCGCCGCCAGCGCAACATGAATTTTTACCGGACAACAGAACGCCTGCTCCGCAGCTACAAGAAATACAAGGCCTGGGAGGATGATCCTGAATCTTACGGATTCTTCCCCATGGCCAAGTCCAAGGACATCAGCGTCGCTCCCCCTCCGGGGAGCGGCGTGCGGGACAGGGTGGAGATCTACGAGGAATTCGTGAACGCCCGCAAAGCATCCTTCCAGCGCACCATGGCCAGGTACTACGACATCAAAGCCGTGGTGGAGAAATTCCAGAATCGCCCGGAGTTTATCGTCATCCGCATGTACTACTTTGGCGAAGACGCCAACGGCAATGACCGAGGCGACGACGCAAAAAAGTACACCTGGGAGGAGATCGCGGACGAGCTTGCCGCCACCGGCACCTATCGCAGCGTGACTACCCTTCGCAGCTGGCGCTCCAACTTGGTGCAGGAAATGACCGTGCTGCTGTTCGGCATAGACGGCGCACTGTCCATCGAGGCCAGGGAGCCCAAGCAGGGGCAGAAGAAAAAGCCGGAGGAGAAGGCAGGAACGGACGATGCGTGAATACGACATCACCAATCTGTTCGCCGCGTCATTTTACCAGAAGAAGGTCGCGGAGGTTTGCCTGAACTGCGAACCCCCCAGATGCATGTACCCGGCAGGGTGTGAAAAGTATCGGGAAGCCTGCAGGGCTGAAGCCGCCAAGACCAATTTCAGCAGGAAAAGGCAAAAGGAGGATGCGTGATGGCCTACGTGGGACACACCGCTCGTCAGCGGGAGTTGGAGAAGCTGTACAACAAACTGTGTGGACGGTACTCCCGCTACGAGGTCTGGCAGGACATGGTCGTCATGATCGCGTGCGCCATCGCCAACGCCGTGGACAATCGCCACTTCGACGAGCGCGAGGCCATGTACATGCGCGTCGTGTCGAAGTATTCCAAGGAGGAGCTGAGCGTCTTCCCGGAATTCTTCACCCACATCGTGCTGGGCATGGAGGAAAGCCCTGACTGTGATTTCCTCGGAGAGCTGTACATGGACCTGGAATTGGGCAACAAGTACGCCGGCCAGTTTTTTACACCATACGACGTATGCAGAATGATGGCACAGGTGACCATCAACGACGATCATCTCAAGGGCGAGATCGAAAGGCACGGCTGGATTTCTGTGAACGACTGCGCATGCGGCGCCGGAGCCACGCTGGTCGCCACTGCCAATCACATGCGGGCCATCGGTATCAATTATCAGACGCAGGCGCTGTTCGTCGCCCAGGACGTGGACATGACGGTGGGCCTGATGTGCTACATACAGCTTTCACTGCTGGGCTGCGCCGGATATGTCGTAATTGGTAATACACTGACAGAGCCGCAGGTCGGGCCGGTACTCTTCGGCGAGGATTCGTCGCGCTGCTGGTTCACGCCCATGTACTTCAGCGCGGTCTGGTGTACCCGCAGGGCCATCGAGCAGGCCAGGCGGATGTTTGGAGCAGTTGCAACAGGGCGTCCGAAGGCGGCAGAGGAAAAGCCTATGGCCAATATAGGCAGTGAGGAAGCCGCCGAGAGCGCCCCTCCGGAGCCTGAGAGCGAAGCACCGGCGCAGGAGGCCACGTTCACGGTGAGCACCAGGAAGAAGAACGCAGGCCAGTTGATGTTTGACTTTGGATAATCGGACACGAAGGAGATAGACCATGAAACGCAATGAACTCAAGATCAAGAGAGGATTCTACCTGCGCTGCCGGGATGGCCTGTGGTACAAGGCATCAGGCACCAGCGACGACGGCTTCGGCGAGACTGCGCCCTACATCCACACCACCCGCTATCTTAGCGAGGCGCGGTGCTTCGACACCTTCAAGCAGGCCCGCGCCTCCCAGCGGATGATCCGTGAGAAGTACGGCAAGGTCAGCGAGATCATCAAACCTTTGTGAAGGAAGGGCGAGTTGAATGACACTTGAGGATTTCAAGGATGTCTACAAGGACAAAACGCCGGTGGAGAAGTTGAAGCTGATGCAGGTTCAGCACAACTACTGGCGAAACGACATGAAGGATCGTGTCGATGCAAACTGGCGCGGGAATTTTGAGGAAGCCCAGTATTATGCCAGAGAGTGCGACGCCATGCGCGACCGGATCATTTGGCTACACGAAGAGATCAGCAAGGCGCTGGGCAGGCTGGAACCTATAGAGCCGATAGTCGATGTAGACGAGTGGAAATGCAGGAATTGCGGCCACTCGCTGGAGCATCAGCAGTTACTTGGTGACAATGTTCTGTTCCATGAGCAGTACAGATTTTGCCCGGAATGCGGACAGGCGGTGAAGTGGGAATGACTGAACAGGGGAAGCGTGAGTGGGTTATCGAGGGGTTGGAATTTACGCTTGAAGAATCCGGCTGGGATGCAAATGCAGCCTATGACCAGGAACTGATGATACAAGTCGTGACGGAAGCCATTGCCCTGCTGAAAGCGCAGGAGCCTAGGATGATGACGCTGGAAGAAGTCAAGGCTCTGCAACCCGATACGGATATATGGATAGAGGCTAGATATTTGAACGCTCCGATCAGAATTAGGGCTTGTACGGTATCTGGTTTTTCTCCAGGTGGCACAAGACTTTTTATAATCGGCGGCGCGCATAATTACCCAATTGATATGTATAACAATTATTTTCGCTGCTGGACATCCCGACCGACAGACGAGCAGAGGGAGGCAACACCGTGGGAAAGCTGATGAACGCCAAAGAAGCCATGAATGCGATTCAGAGAAATCAGCCGATTCTGATTGAATCGCGGAAGTATGGCATCGTCGCCGACTGGTATTCCGCACGGAATAAGAACGAGTTTTCGGAATGGCTGCGGAGACGGACGCTGGAAGGCGCTTATCCTGAAATCGAATATGGGCGGACGTGGCGTGCCTGGTACATCGAGCCGACTGCGAAGCAAAGGGAGAAAACGCCGTGGCAAGTGTAGACTACAACCGTCAGCGGTATCAGTGGCTCAAGGCGCACGGCATATGCGCCAGCTGCGGAAACGCCGATGCCGAGCCGGGGCGCGTGTATTGCCGCAAATGTCTGGACGTACGAAATGAGCTGTCCAGACGTTGGAAACAGGAGCACGCTGAACGGGTAAAGGAATACCAGCGGACCTATCAGCCGATGTATCGGGAGAGAAATCCGTGTATTGGCGCGGGAAGACAGGTGGAGAAGAAGCCCAGAATCACCAAACCGAACGGCACATGCCGCCGAAAGGACTGCTGGGAAAGCGCCCTTCCGTTCAGCTGCTGGTGCGCGGTACACAGGAAGGAGATGAATGAGCGCCGATGTCTGAAAGCCTATCTAAGCGCGAACGAGTCCGCAAATACGGAGAAGTGTTCACCCCTCCCGAAATAGTCTCCCACATGTGCGACCTGCTGGAAGCGGAAAGCCCTGGCGCGTTCGCCATTAAAAAGACCTTTCTGGAGCCCACCTGCGGCGACGGCGTGTTCATTCTGGAGATACTGCGCCGGAAGTTCGCCGGGTGCCGGGCGCATGACGAGTATCGTGCGGCGCTGGAGAGCGTGTACGGCTTCGAGATTCAGGCCGATAACGTGGCTGCTTGCATCGAGAACGTCACGGCGCTATGCCGGGAATACTTCAAACCGACCAAGGATGATTTGCAGCTCATAAACGACCACATCATCATGTGTGACAGCCTGAAGGTGATGAAGATGCTGAAGTGGATGAACGAAAGAGAGGCGAAATTATGCCCATGACCAAGGAAGACCGCATGAAGCTGCGGGAAATGCTGCTCTACATCGCCGATTGTATGGTTGCCGTGAACGACATGCAATCGATGCACAACTGCAATGATTGCGGTGTCCGAAACGAGTGCCCTTATGTGCCGCGACCGGGTACGCCGGTGCGGTGGAATTGCCCGCTGTGGCAGGAGGACGAGCGATGCAAGAGCGGACGAAGCAAATGATCGAAGCCTACATCCCCCACCCCAGGGATCCTTCCCTGGAGGCGGGAGAGTATTACTACTGCCGGGAGACCATGGGCGGGCCGCGGATCATCCGCGTGTTCGCCCTGGACATCCTGCCGCACAGGGACGGCACGGAGTACGGCATTTATCAGGCCCGGGGCACGCGCATGGTGCGGGTGGACGCCAGAGGCGATGGCGATCTGAGCCGGGGCGTGCACATGTACGAGCTGTACGACAACAAGGAGGATTGCCGGGACAGGACGCACAACTGCTATGATAACTGGGAATGGCTGCGTGAAGAGCAGCAGAAGGAGGAAAAGACGTGATTTTTGGAGGGATAGACTCACTGGGCAGCTATATGCCTGGGATGAAGTTCAAAAAGGTCAAGCAGAAACACATCTGGTACTGCGATCTGAAGCCCGGCCTTACCGTCCTGATCGAGCGGAGGGATGGCACGATAGAGAAATGCCTGCTGATGGAAAAGCAAGATAATGGATTCGTCGCCCAAACCGCTTCTTTCATGTGCGAACCGCTGTTGCGTTCAAATTATGGGCACACCTGGCGCTGCTGGTGGCGACAGCCGTCCGATGAAGACAGAGCAGCAGCACAGTGGAGGTGATTGCATGAACACGAGTACAAGAGGCCCGCTGCGTGGCAGGGATGTACCCTTCGTGATGCATTTGGAGAGGGTCTGCCGGTTGATCGAGATGGGGCAGCGGTTCACGGTGGAATTCAACCCGAGCAGCGACATCGAGATCGCCAGGGTGATCCGGGATCTGGAGCTGCACGTGCACGACGGCGGCGACATATCCATGCGGACGCTGAACGGAGCCACGCTGATGGCGTTTGACCTGTCGCTGGGCAATTACAAGAGGGTGTGGCGGTGCTGGCAGAACGGGACGCCCACCGAGGCGCAAAGACGGGCCGTGAAGTGGGGGTGAGGGCATGACCAACGAACAGAGAGAGCACATCATTTCAAGCGTCGCTATCATGGACATGGCGGCGGCGATTCTCCGCAAGTGTAAATTCGAGGATGCTGCGGCTGTTGTCAGCGTCCAGTGTGAAATCCTCCAGGAAGTGCTGGATCACGACAGGAGAACGGAAACATGAAGAGATGGATCGTGTTTTTTGAAGTAGGTGGGCGCGAGCTTCTGCGCATCTCACTTCGTGGACTGGGAGAAGGAGAGATCGAAGCCACTATCGGCTTGCTGGCCTACGAAAAGGGAATACCGGAAAGCAGTATCTACTATGCCGAGATGGGAGGCCGCTAAATATGGCCGGGCGCATCTGGAAGCCGGAGATCGGCACAATGGTCTGGTTTGTCACAGAACACTTCTGGCGCAGGCCCGGCGCGACAAAGTACCAGCCGGAATATGAGTTCATGGTGTTTCAGGGTGAGGTGCGCGGCTACCGCACGGGCAACTGGACAGATGTCACCATCCTTTACCGGGACGGCGATCCGGGGCCGATCGAGCTGATCGACATCGCCCTGAGCGCCGAGAAGCAGAAGATATTCGACAATCCCCGGGATGCCGCGCTGTACGCGCAGGAGCTGACGACTGAGTATCTGAAGCACTGGGGCTGGGTATGGTCAAAGGACATGTGGCCGGACAGGCCACCCATGCCGAGGCGCTGGGAGAAATACCTGACGGAGGGTGAAGAACATGCCGGATGTACAACAGATCATTGACAGCCTGGGCTGTTTCACGACCAATCAGCATAAATGTCGTGATTGCCCTTTCAACCCACATCCCGGCATGATCTGGGTGTATGGCTGCATCAAGGGACAGGGCGACATCGTAGATGCGGCGCGGGAGGCGCTGCGGAAATACCAGGAGGTGACAGATCATGGAGAAGGAGCTGACAGCGGCCGAGATACGCGGGTTGCCGGAAGGCGCCAAGGTGACGGTGCATAAAACCGACCAGTATGGTTATCCCTGCAAGGGCACGTATTATGTGCATGAGTTGTCGACAGGCAAGAAGGTGCTGATGACACTCAGCCCGTTTCATAGGGGCTACATGGAGATCCGGAGCCGGAAGGGCCAGAGATACACGGTGGAGGTGGAGTATGACTGAGGAATACATTTTCTGTGCTGTGAACGACCGGGACGAGGTTCAATGGGTGTGCGGTTCAAGCCAGAAAACCCGTTACTTTAAGACGGACAAGTATCTGAAAAAGGCTGTTGAATACCACAATCTGTATCATGGCGATGATATGTGGCGGGTTGCAAAGTTCAAACTGGTGGAGGTGTTCTACGATTGATATGCCTTTTTGAGCTTAGAATCGACGATATGCCATATTGCCCCATGTGCGGTGCGAGAATGGACGGTGATCCCAATGTATTGGCGAAAGCCTGAGCCCGCAGCCGTACTCCCTCCACATTCCAGATTCGACAGGCGGCTGCA
>CAMVBO010000067.1 GCA_947165745.1 uncultured Clostridia bacterium
CGCCCAGGGCGTCGATGCGGTGCTCCGCCAGCAATTGGGCGATGGTCATGGGGTTGACCATCTGTTGCTCGTCGCACAGCACCACTTTGACCCCGTTAAGTATGGTGCCAAAGATCTCCCGCAGGAACACGATAAAGCTCACGCTGGACAGGCACAGCATGCCGTGGCAACGCTTCGCCAGCGCATAGATGGGCGCGTTCTCCGGCTCCGGCGCGATGTAGTTGGAAATGCCCCTGTGCGAAAGCACGACGCCCTTGGGCCGGCCGGTGGTGCCGGAGGTGTATATGATGAAGCACATATCGTCCGGCGTCACGGTCACGTCCGGGCGGCCGTCGTCCATCGATGTCAGCTCCTCGGGCGAAACGCACTTCTCCGCGAAGCCCTCGGCCACCTGGGGCACGTCGGTGATGATCAGCGCGGCCTCGGAGTCGTTCAAAATCTGCTCGATGCGGTCCCTCGGATACGCCGGGTCCATGGGAATGAACACCGCGCCCGCCTTCAGCACGCCGAACACACAGGCCACGAGCGCGCTGGTGCGGCGCATCAGCAGCAGCACCCGGTCATGGGGCTTCACGCCCCGTCCGATCAGCGCGTTGCCGACGCGGTTGGCGGCGCGGTCCAGCTGATCGAGGGTCATGCTGCGGTCCCGGGCGATCAATATGGTCTTGTCCGGCGTCTGGCGCGCCACGCGCTCCAGTATGCCATTGATGGTGCCCTCGTTCTTGAGGGCGATCTCATGCCGCGTGCCCTCGGACTTCACCAGCGGGATATCCCGAAGCGGCATGCCCGAATCCATGGCGGCGTACAGCTTTTCCAGCGACGCGACAAAGGCGTTCATGTAATTCGCGGAATAGCGCCCGGCGTCATAGCGGATGTCGACCCCGCTCTTCCCGGCAAGCAGGGCGATCTCCACGCCGTCATCCGGGGCCGCTCCGTCGAAGGACAGCAGGATCGAGGGCTTGAAATCCACATCCGTGCGGCAGGAGACCCTGTAGTCCCCCATCCGCTCCAGCGCCGCCAGCTTTCTCCCCGTGGCCTTTACCAGGTCTTTGGCGGGCATGGCGGTGTCAATCTTCAAGCCGAAGGGCAGCGTCTCGCTTCCTCTCGTTACGCCGATCAACAGCTCCCTGGTCATGCCGAACCGGGACAGCAGCGCCATCAGTGCAGCGGTCAGCCGCGCGGGGTCACCCCCGACATGTGCGTGCGTCTCACCCGCGCCGGAAGCGCCGCGCACCGCGCCGCACTGCAGAGCGGTGGGCTCCGAGGCGGCGGCCAGGTTCTCATCCGCCAGGCACTCGGCCTCGATCATGCGGCTGGGCAGCAGCGCCAGGTCGCCCACCCGCGCGTCGGGGTTCTCCGCAGCCTGCTCCAGCACATGGAGCACGCCATCCCAAATCTGGGCGACGTCAGACGCGGTGAATATTTCGCTGTTGTATTCAAATTCAAGGGGCTGCAGGCCCATGCGATTGTCGCGATTGAAATTCACGCGCACATGAAAGGGCACGTCTGTCTCCAGACCCGCCTCAGTCTCGCCAAGCACATTGACGCCGCCGTTGTCCACGATGGAGAAGGAAGTCAGCGCCCGCAGGTCCACGCCCCGCTTTTGCAGCTCCGGAAAGTACACGTTGCCGCTGGTCTTCGCGTGCGCAAGTCCCGCCTTCATCACGTCCTTGCAGCTTTGCAGCATATCGGCGAAGGTCTGGCCGCCGTCATAGGTCAGCCGCAGGGGCAGCGTCTCCACGAACATGCCGGAAGCATCCGCGATGTCATCGCCGAAATAGCGCCCGTTGACGCTGATCTCCCACACCATGTCGCGGCTGCGCGCGCCCAACCGCGTGCGCAGGCCCTGATAATACGCGAACACACTGCCCATCGCCAGCACGAAAGCGGAGATATGGTTTGCGTTCTGGAAGGCGAGCAGCTTTTGGGTCACCGCTTCGGGCACGGCAAAACTGAGCCTTCCCTTGGCCAGGTTTTCCGCCTTGTAGCCTGCGCCGACAAAGCCCGTCAGGCTGGAAAGCCAGTACTGCCGGTCCGCCTCGGAATCGGGAGTTGAGAGGTAATCCTCCACCCGTCGGATATACTCGTCATAGTTAGGCGCGGGCGCGTCCCACGTCTTCCCCGCCTTCAGCGCCTCCACGCAGGCCATCAGCTGCCGGGGCAGCACGCGGTTCAGCGTCGTGCCGTCGCAAATCAGGTGATGGAACGTGATGAACAGCCATGCCGCGTCGTCCGTGGCGATCAGATACAGCCGATAGAGCGGCGCGTCAAACAGCGGTGCGATGCCGATTCTGCGCAGTTCGTCCATCTTTTCCTCGATCGCCTGCCGATCCTTGCCAGTGAGATCGATCTTCTCCACGCGCGCGGGCTCGTCCGAATAATACTGGACATAGCCGCCCCCGCCTGGGCGCACCCGCAGCCCGTAATTGCCACGGATCACTTCGGTGATCGCGCGTTCAAGCCACGGCAGGTCCTCTCCGTCAAAGCGCATTTTAAAATACAGGTGGTAAGCCAGCGTCCCGGGATGGTTCAGCTCCGCGAGCAATATCCTGTTTTGAGAAGGTGAAAGGCTAAATTCCATTATTCTGCGCCTCCATGTAATATGTGACTACAACCATCGTCAAAGTACGGTCTTTCCGGATATCGGTTGACCCAATGCGGATGACGCGGTTATTGCTATCCCCCGTGCCGTCCGAAGCCTGCCGGTTGCGATTGTAGCATTGAGTTCCATTGGATTTTACCATAGAATTGGCTTGTTCGTCTACATACATGCGAAAAAAAGGTCTGTATAGAATACAATCACGCCGCGTCGGAGGCTTGCCCAAGGCAAGACATCAACAAACGCGGCGCGATATTGCGGCGGTTTATTTCCTGATACCCGGAAAGCGGTTGTCCCGCCTTCCAAGGCGTTGAATCGCCCGCCCTTTCGGCTATTGAATCCGGATCCAGGCGTCGAACTCGGCGTCAGTGGCCAGCACAGTGTGGGTGCCGTCCACCCGGTGCTCCGTGCCCTTGGCGTAGTCGATGCCGCTGGAGGCATAGTCGTAGGCTACCGCCTTGCGCCGCTTCTCGATCTCCGGATTGGGATGAGGGATGGCCGAGAGCAGCGACTTGGTGTAGGGGTGGACAGGGTTTGTGAATATCTCCTCCTTGGTGCCCGTCTCCACCATGTAGCCCAGGTGCAGCACGCCGATGCGGTCGGAGATATACTTCACCATGCTCAGGTCGTGGGCGATGAACAGATAGGCGCAGCCGGTCTCGTCCTGGATGTCCTTCATCAGGTTCACCACCTGGGCCTGAATGGACACGTCCAGGGCGGAGATGCACTCGTCGGCGATGATCAGCTTGGGGTTCATAATCAGCGCACGGGCGATGCCCACGCGCTGGCGCTGGCCACCGGAGAACTGATGGGGATAGCGGGCGGCGTGCTCTGGGGAGAGGCCCACCTTCTTCAGCATTTCGCCGATGAGCTCGGCCCTCTGCTGGGACGTGCCTCCCCGGTGCTGGATATCCAGGCCCTCGCCGATGATGTCCGAAACCTTCTTGCGGGGGTTCAGGCTGGCCATGGGATCCTGGAAGATCATCTGCATCTCCCGGCGCAGCATGCCCTTGGTCTCGCCGGTCAGCTTGCCGCTGATGTCCGCGCCGTCAAAGGTGACGCGCCCGGAGGTGGGGTTGTATAGACGGATGATGCTTCGACCGATGGTGGTCTTGCCGGAGCCGGACTCCCCCACCAGGCCGTAGGTCTCGCCGGGATAGATTTCAAAGGACACGCCGTTGACGGCCTTCACCGTGAAGCTTCGGGAGACGCGAAAGTGCTGGACCAGGTTATCAACCTTCAACAGAGGCTGGTTCATAAGACCTTCTCCGCCTCCTTTCTGGCGCGCTCCAGCCGGGCCTTCAGCTCCGGCGGCATTTCAATCTGCGGCGCGTCGGGATGCAGCAGCCACGTGGCCGCGTAGTGGGTGTCGCTGACCTTGAACAGCGGCGGGTCGGCCTTCTCGTCGATGGTCATGGCGAACTGATTGCGGGCGGCGAAAGCATCTCCAACCGGCTCGTGCAGCAGGTTCGGCGGGCTGCCGGGAATGGAGTACAGCCGGTCGTCGTCGGTATCCAGGTCCGGCATGGCCGAGAGCAGGCCCCAGGTGTAGGGGTGCTTCGGGTCGTAGAAGATCTCGTTCACATTGCCGACCTCCACGATCTTCCCCGCGTACATCACGTCCACGTAGTCGGCTACCTTGGCCACCACGCCCAGATCGTGGGTGATGTAGATCACAGACAGGCCCATCTTCTTCTGGATGTCCATGATGAGCTCCAGGATGCGGGCCTGGATGGTCACGTCCAGGGCGGTGGTGGGCTCGTCGCAGATCAGTATGTCCGGGTCGGCGGACAGGGCGATGGCGATGACCACGCGCTGGCGCATACCGCCGGAGAGCTGGTGTGGATAGTTCCGGAAGCGCTTTTCCGCGTCGGTGATGCCCACCAGGTTGAGCAGCTCCAGCGCCCGGGCCTTCGCCTCGGCCTTGCCCATGTTCTTGTGCAGGAACATGCCCTCCATGATCTGCTTGCCGATGGTCATGGTGGGGTCCAGGCTGGTCATGGGGTCCTGGAAAACCATGGCGATGCGCTGGCCGTTGAAGCTCTGGCGCAGCTGCTTTTTCGGCAGCTTCAATAGATCCACCGTGCGCTTCTGGCCGGTTTCGTCAAGATAGGTGTAAAGTATCTCGCCGCTGTTTACGATGGCGTTGCTGTCCAGCAGCCCCATGGCTGCCTTCATCGTCACGGACTTGCCCGAACCGGACTCACCCACGATGGCCACGGTCTCGCCCTTCTGCAGGTCCAGGTTTACGCCCCGAATGGCATGGACGACGCCAGCGTTGGTCTTGAAGGAGATGTCCAGGTTTTTGATGTCGAGGATGGTCTTGATCTCTTCGCTCATTGCCGCATCCCCCCTACATGTCTTCCAGCTTCGGGGCCAGCGCCTCGCGCAGCCCGTCGCCGATAAAGTTGAAGCCCAGCATCAGAAGCGCCAGCACCAGTATGGGCGGAAGAATCTGATACGGCAGCGTGGTGATGTTGTTGAAACCGTCCTCGATCAACGTGCCCACCGAGCACTCCGGCAGCACGATGCCCACGCCAACAAAGCTGAGGAACGCCTCCGTGAAGATGGCGGTAGGGATTGAAAACATCACCTGTGTGATGATCGGACCAATGGTGTTTGGCAGTATGGACTTGAAGATGATATGGCCGCTGCCCGCGCCGAGGGTGCGGCTGGCCAGCACGTATTCCTGTTCCTTGATCTTCAGCATCTCGGCGCGGGCGATCTTGCTCATGCCGATCCACTCCGTCAAAAGCAGCGCCACGATCACCAGCCCCATGCCCTTTGGCATGAATATGGCCAGCACCGACACGATTACCAGCCTGGGCACGCTGTTGGCGATCTCGACAAAGCGCTGCATCACGTTATCCAGCATACCGCCGAAGTAGCCCGACACCAGGCCATAGCTCATGCCGATGATCATGTCGATGAATATCGTCACGAAGGCGATCAGCAGTGACACCCGTGCGCCGTACCAGGTGCGGGTCCACAGGTCGCGGCCCAGGTCGTCCGTGCCGAACAGGAAGGTCATCTGTCCGAAGCTGCCCTCGATGTCGCTGCCCGTCAGCAGCCGGTGGATGGCCGGAATCTGCGGCGCGACGCCCCGGGCCACCACGCGCTTGTTGGTGGTTGCGTCCCGGAACTGCACGATGTCGCGATAGCCGAAGCCCGACATCATGGGCCCGAAGATGGCAAGCAGCAGGATCACCAGGATGATCACCAGGCCCACCACGGCCCGCTTGTTCTTGAAGAAATGGATGGCCACGCCCTTCCAGTAGCTCTGGGAGGCGAAGTTGGCGTCAGTGCGGATGTCCCGCTGGGAGAGGAACACGAAATCCTCCTTGGCGGGGGTGTAGCTCGCGGCAACCGCAGCCGGGATGTTGTCTTTCTTCATGCGCCGCACCTCCTAACTCTTCGCGGACACGCGAATACGCGGGTCCAGCACGCCATAGAGCAGATCCACCACCAGCATGATGCCGATGTACAGCGCCGAATAGAGGATGCCCAGGGCCAGCACGTAGTTGTAGTCCACGCCCTCGCCGGCGATGGAGTCCACCATCAGCTTGCCGATGCCGTTGATGCCGTAGATCTTCTCGACCACCAGCGCGCCGGTCAGCAGGTCCACCACCAGGGGCGCCAGCACCGTGACGATGGGAATCAGCGCGTTGCGCAGCACGTGGTGCTGCACGAGCTTGCCGCCGTACATGCCCTTGGCCTCGGCCAGACGCACGTAATCGCTGTCCAGCACCTCAACCATCTCGTTTCGCGTGAAGCGTGAAATGGTGGACATGGTGAACAGGCTGAGCGAGATCGACGGGATGACCGACGAGAACATGAACCGGCCGGGGTCAAAGAAGTACGGGAAGTACGGTATCTTGAAGGCGAAGGTGTATTGCAGGAAGATCAAAAACACATAGGAGGGCACGCATACGCCCAGTATGGAAAACACGGTGCAGAAGCCGTCCAGGAACTTGCCCCGGTGCAGCGCCGCCACGATGCCCAGCAGTGCGCCCAGCAGCGTGCCCAGCAGGATGGCGATGCCGCCGATGCGGAAGGAATTGGAGATGCAGGTGGACAGCACCGTCTTGATCGGCGCGCCGTTGTACAGCGAGGTGCCCTTGCCGAAGTCGCCCCTCAGCACGCCGCTCATATAGCGCACGAACTGGACCAGGATCGGATCGTCCAGACCCATCTCCGCCCGCTTGTTCGCGATCTGCTCGGCGTTCATGCGCTCAGATGGGAAGGGGTTTCCTGGCATGATGCGCACCAGCACGAACAGCACAAACGTGATGATCAGCAGCGTGATCAACGCCATGCCGATGCGCTTCAACACGTATTTCGCCATATTCAGTCTCCTTACATGATGTGAATCTGTACTGCCCTTCTTCCGCAAAGCCGCGCACGCCTTTGCGGAAGAAGAACAGTACAGGCCAGAGCGACCCAATGAGCCGCTCTGGCCGTGTTAACGCCGGGTTTCCAGAATTACTGGACGGTGGTGTTCTTGTACACGCGGTTCAGCGCAACGGGGTGGGACTCGATGCCTTCCACGCCGGCGGCGATCAGGTTCGCGTTGGCCTTGGTGTACAGCGGGGCGATGACGGCCTCCTGCATCACCAGGGTCTCGGCCTCGAACAGCGCGGCCCAGCGGGCGTCATAATCGGAGATGTAGGCGCCGGTGGTGCAGTCGGCGATCAGCTGATCGTAGTCCGCGTTGCTCCAGAAGCCATAGTTGTTGGAGTTGTCGGTGATCCACATGCCCAGATAGGTCATCGGGTCGGCGTAGTCGGGGCCCCAGCGGGTCAGCGCGATGTCATAGTTGTCGTTCTGCATCTTGTCCAGACGCTCGGACTTGGTCATGGGCTGCAGGTTGATCTCCACGCCGGGCAGCGCGAACTCGATGTCCTCCTTGATGGCCTGAGCCACCTTGGCGACCTCGTCGCCCTCGTTGTTGCCGTAGATCATCGTGAAGGAGAATTCGCTCACGCCCAGTTCGGTCTTGGCCGTCTCAAAGTACTGGGCCGCCTTGTCGGGATCGTAGCCCACATACTCCAGGAAGGCGTCCTGGTCGGCGGAGAAGTCCTCGCCGGTGGTGCTGCTGGCGGCGAACTGCGGCGGCACGGCGGTGTAGGTGGCCAGGGAGCCGTCCATCACGTAGTTGTCCACCAGGTTGTCGCGGTCGATGGCGTTGGTGATGGCCAGGCGCAGGTTGGCGTTGGCCAGCATGCCGCCCTGGGCATTCTTCTCGGTCTGAGAGAAGGACAGATACCACAGATAGCCCGCGCCGGTGA
>CAMVBO010000068.1 GCA_947165745.1 uncultured Clostridia bacterium
GGGGATCCTCTTTCGCGGCGATCCGGACAACGGTCTGCTGCCGTTCGTCTGCCGGCTGGACAGCAAGGACGAGGTGGACGACCCCGCCAACTGGGAGAAGGCCAACCCCTCGCTGCCATATCTGCCGGCGCTGCGCATCGAGACGGAGAAGGAGTACCGCGACTGGAAGAAGAACCCGGCCAGGCTCCCGGCCTTTATGACCAAGCGCATGAACCGGCACGACGGGGCCGGCGAGGTGAAGGTCACGGACTATGAGAACATCAAGGCCACCAACCGGGCCCTTCCGGACCTGGAGGGCTGGAGCTGCGTGGTGGGAATCGACTTCACCAAGATCACCGACTGGGCCAGCGTGGACCTGCACTTCAAGCAGGGTAACGATCGCTATGACATCTCCCACTCCTGGCTCTGCACGGCCTCGAAGGACATTCCCCGGCTGAAATGCCCCTGGCGGGAGTGGGTGGACGCGGGGCGGCTCACGCTGGTGGACGATGTGGAGATCCACCCGGAGCTGATCGGCGACTACATCCTGGCCATGAAGGCCCGGTACGCGATCCGTGCCGCCGCCATCGACGACTTCCGCTACGCGCTGCTGTCCCGGACGCTGAACGAGCTCGGCTTTGAGGCCAAGGAGCGAAAGAACCTGAAGCTGGTGCGGCCCTCGGACGTGATGCGGGCGGCGACGGTGATCGATTCCTGTTTCGCCAACGGCTATTTCACCTGGGGCGACGCGCCGGAGCTGCGCTGGGCGACCAACAACGCCAAGCTGGTGCGTTTCGGGCGCAGGATCGGCGCCGCCGACGACGCGGACCTGGGCAATTACGTGTACGGGAAGATCGAGGCCAAGAGCCGCAAGACCGACCCGTTCATGGCGCTGGTGGCGGCGATGACCATCGAGGACAGGATCGTCGAGCGCCGCAAGCGCAGCCGGCGGCTGCTGGACGTGGTGACCTACTAAGGAGCGAAGGCAATGGCTTTTAATTTCTTCAAGTGGCTTCTGCGCAAGCCGGAGGCACAGACGCAGGCCGGAGGGGAGAGCACGGCCGCCGTGAAAGTGGCCGCCGAAGGCTTCCTGGACGAGGACCTCCAGTCCCGGGTGACGGGGCTGGAGGTCTATCTGTGCCGGATGGCCTTCTGGGCCATTGTGCGCAAGATCGGCTCGGCCGTGGCCGCCGTGGAGTGGGAGACCTACCGCCGCGGCAAGAAGGTCAAGGCCAGGGAATACTGGGCCTGGAACAGCGAGCCGAACCCGAACCAGAGCCGGGAGGCGTTCTTTCAGTCGCTGGTCGGCCAGCTGTACCAGAGCCAGGAGGCGCTGATCGTGGAGACCCGGGGCGGCGCCCGGTATGTGGCCGACGCCTTTTCCGTAACGCGCAGCCTGTCGGGGGACATCTACCGGGACATCATCGTCAGGGGCGAAAGCGTCCCCGGCGTCTTTCGCTCGGACGATGTGATCCATCTGGAGATCGACGGCGAACGCATCCGGCGGGTGCTGACGGCCATAGCCGCCGCCGAGGGACAGCTGATGAAGAGCGCGGCGACAGGCTTCATGCGCCGCCAGGGCGTGCGGGGCGTGCTGAAGATCGACGACACCGCCGAGGCCGAGGAGGACTTCGAGGAAACCTACAGCGACCTGGTGAACACGAAGTTCCGAAAGTATTTCACCTCCGACAGCGCCGTGCTGCCGATGTTCAGCGGCTACGAGTACAAGGAGAACCCGCCGCCGTCGAACCCGGGCGACACCCGGGACATGCGCCACTTGATGGACGACGTGGTGGAGCTCACGGCCCAGGCCTTCGGCTCGCCCGTGTCGATCCTCACCGGCAAGAGCGTCACCGCCGCGGATTTCAACACCTTTATGACCTTCAACGTGCTGCCCATTGTGCGGATGATCGCGGGGGAGATCAACCGAAAGGTGTTTGGACACGACCTGGTGAGCGCCGGGACCTACGTGGTGGCCAACTGCGCCGGCGTGCGATACATCGACCTGTTCGACGTGGCCAATCCCATTGACAAGCTGATCGGCTCCGGCGGCTTCTGCGTGAATGACATTCGCGTGCGCCTCGGCCTGGACGTGATCGACGAGCCCTGGGCCTGGCAGCACTGGATGACCAAGAACTACTCCTCCGTCGAGGATCTACTCGTCGGAGTGGACAGCACCGACCCGGCCGGACAGCCGGAGAAGAAGGAGGATGGCAATGAGCAAGAAGCAGCCGGCGGCGCCGGCGAGTAACGCGCCGATGCCCTATTTCAGCATGAGAAGGAACCCGGAGGAAAAGACCGCCGACATCTACATCTTCGGCGACATCGCCCAGCGGCGCGGCGGCCTCTCCGGCCTGTTCCAGGCGGACAGCGACCAGTCCAGCTATGACCTGGCGAACCAGGTCGCCAGCATCCCCGAGGACTATGCGATCACCGTGCACATCAACTCCAACGGCGGCGAGCTGAAGGAAGGCCTGGGCATCTACAACGTGCTCAAGTCCAGGGATGTGACCACCGTCTGCGAGGGCTTCGCGGCCTCCGCCGGCTCGGTGATCTTCTGCGCCGGCAGGAAGCGGATCATGCAGCCGGCCAGCCTGCTGTTCATCCACACCGCCCAGATGGCCGCCCGGGGCAACTCTGACGACTTCGAGAAGGCCGCCGAGGATTTGAGGATCGTCACGTCGGCGGCGGTCGAGGCCTACAGGGAGGCGGGCGTCGCCATCCCCGACGAGCAGCTGGCGGCGATGATGAAGGAGGAAACCTGGATCACCCCTGAAGAGGCGGTGCGCTTCGGCTTTGCCACGCAGGTGGCCGAGGACGAGGCGGACGAGGACGGCGTGATCGTGAACGACGCCATGCGCTCGATCATGGCCGCCGTCGCCGCCAGGCAGCAGCACGCGATGACGATACCGGTCAAGCTGGATCTGGAGGACGAGAGCGGCCTTATGGACACTCTCCGGGCCTTTACCGACACCATCGAGCAGCACAGGGATTTCATCGCCCTGGCGAAGCAGGCACTGGAAAAGCTGGAGGGAGACGCCGGCCTTCGCGGCGGCGTCAAGGCCATCGTCCAGCGCCTGGTCAACAATAACCCCGCGCCGAAGGCTCCGGCCCCGGCAGGAGATAAAGGCTTTTTCGGCTTCATCCGATAAGGCCGCACACTACGACAGCCGGAGAACCGGCAAGGAGGTATTGCCCCATGAAGAACAAGGACGTTCTCAACCAGACCCAGCTGGAGATCGCCCAGCGGATCAGCAACGCCGCCAAGGAAGGCGACACCGAGGCCTTTGAGCAGGGCCTCAAGGATCTTTTCCAGAACATTCAGGATTCCATCCTGGATCAGGCCCGCGAGCTGCAGGCCAGCGCTGACGCGGCCGTGCTCGCCCAGCGCGGCGTGCGCGTGCTGACCACGGAGGAGACCCGGTTTTACAACAACCTGATCGAGGCCATGAAGGCCAGCGGCGATTCCAACCCCATGATGGCGCTGACCGGCGCTGACAAGTCCTTCCCGCTGACCATCATCGACGAGGTCATGGAGGACATGAAGCAGGAGTACGAGCTGCTCCAGGCCGTTGACGTCAAGAACTGCACCGGCATGACCAAGTTCCTGCTGAACATCGACGAGGGCGACAACGCCACCTGGGGCGCCCTGGAGAGCGCCATCACCAAGGAGATCGCCAGCGGCTTTGTGGAGGTCGACCTGACCCAGATGAAGCTGAGCGCCTGGATGCCCATCAGCCAGGATATGCTGGAGCTGGGCGCGGGCTGGCTGGACGCCTATATCCGCACCTGCCTGGCCGAGGCGCTGGCCATCGGCTTCGAGAACGGCATCGTGGACGGCACCGGCAAGGACGCGCCCATCGGCATGAACCGCTCCGTGGCCGACGACGTGACCATCACCGGCGGCGTCTATCCCAAGAAGGAAGCCATCGCCGTGACCGACTTCGGCAAAGCCAGCTACGGCAACCTGGTCGCCCAGCTGGCCAAGAACCGCAAGGGCAAGCCCAGGAAGGTGCGGAACCTGATCCTGGTGGTGAACCCGGGGGACTACTACAAGACCGTCATGCCGGCCACCACGCTGAAGACCCCGGACGGCAAGTACGTCAACGACGTGCTGCCCGTGCCGACCAGGATCATTCAGTCCGTGGCCGTCGCCGCCGGCGAGGCCATCCTGGGCATGGGCAAGCGCTACTTCCTGGGCATTGGCGGCCGCCGGGGCATCCAGTTCTCCGACGACTACAAGTTCCTGGAGGACAAGCGCTATTACAAGACCGTGGCCTATGCCAACGGCCGCCCCAAGGACGACAACGCCTTCCTGCGGCTGGACATCTCCAACCTGGAGCCCACCTATCTGACGGTCAGGACCCTGTCCGACTCCAACGGCGCGACCGCTGACACCCCGGACGCCGGAACCGTCGACACTCCGGATGCCGGAACCGCCGACACTCCGGATGCCGGAACCACCGACCCCGATTCCACGACCAACGGCGGAAACTGATCGCGGAGGGATGAAGGATGAGCGCCATAGTGGTTTCTGACACGCTTCTCGTCGAGGCGAAGAACTGGTTGGATGTGACCTGGGAGGACGCCGAGGCCGACAGGAAGCTCAGGGGACAGCTGCGGCGCGGCATGGCATACATCAGCGCAAAGACCGGCGTTCCGGCGTCGGCCTTTGCGGGCGATTCCGTGGACGACCGCGCCCAGGAGCTGCTCTTCAACTATGTGCTCTACGACCGGTCCGGCGCGGTGGATCAGTTCAAAAAGAATTACCGGGCGGACATCGTGGGCCTTCGGATCAGATGGGAGATGGAGCACTATGCGGCCGGCACAGAAGGTTGAGACGTTCCCGGACGGCATCGTGGACGTGTACGAGGAGGCCAATCGCACCCTGGGCGCGCGACTGGCCTCCATCCGCTATGAGAAGCAGTCCGTGGGCGTGAACCGCTACTATCAGGCGGCGACCTCCGTCGCCACCAATCGGATCGACCGCGTCATCAAGGTGCCCCGCACGGGCCGGGTGAACCGCATGAACATCGCCGTCTTTCGCACGGAGGGCGGCGGCCAGTACCGGATCATGCGCATCCAGGAGAAGCCGGAGCGGGGCGTGGAGCTGTGGGAGCTGCAATCGGTGGCGGTGGCGATCCGGAAAGGAGAGAACGCATGAAGATCAAGGCAAAGAAGGCTTTTGTCTCCGGGCGCTGGTCTGCGCGCCGGGACGAGACCGTGGAGCTGCCGGCGGCCAGGGCGTCCAGGCTGATCGCCCTGGGACTGGCGGAGCCGGTGAGGACGGAGCCGGCGAGGGCGAAGAGGAAGGCGCAGACGCCTGCGGATAAGTCCAACAAAGGCCGGGCGCGGGCATGAGGCGCGTCAAGGCCAACGAGTTCGGCGCTCAGATCGCGAAGATCCTGAACACCTGCGCGGACGACGTGCACGAGGGCGTTCAACGCGCGGCGGTTGAGGTGGCGAAGGCCGCCGTGAAGGAAATCAAGGCTGCCGCGCCGGTCAACACCGGGCACTATCGCAAGGGCTGGACGCAATCGGCCGAGAACATCAACCGGCTGAGCTTTTCCGCGATCGTCCACAACCGCACCGACTACCAGCTGACCCATCTGCTGGAGAAGGGCCACGCGCTGCGCCGAGGCGGCCGGACGACGGGCCAGGTCAAAGCCCGGCCCCACATTGCCCGGGCCGAGGAACACGCGATCGAGAACATGAGGAAGGCGGTGGAGGCGCTTGCGAAAGGATGAACAGGTCAAGGTCGTCTGCCAGGCGCTGAAGGCGCGGGGCGAGATCGAGGACTTCGAATACGACCACTTCAAGACCAAAGGGGCCGTGCCGCCGCCCTTTGCGATCTATCGCCGGGTGGCCAAGGACAACACGCCGGGCGACGACGTGGTATACCACCACGGCGCGGGCGTGGATCTGGAGCTTTACGCGGAGACGCCGGAGGACATGGCCGAGCTCATGGCGGCGGCGGAGGCGCTGCTGGACGGCGCGGAACTGTTCTACCAGCTGACCGCGGATACCGTATACATCGAGAGCGAGGATTTTTACGAGTCCCTTTACGAGCTGTAACTGTACAAAAAACGAGCATTTTTGAGCAAAACGGAGGCGAAAACCGATGGATAAGAACAAGGTGCGCTACGGCCTCAAGAACGTCCACTATGCGCCGCTGACGATTGCCGCCGACGGCACGCCCAGCTATGAGACGCCGGTGCGCATCCCCGGCGCGGTGACCCTGGCGCTGAATAAGAACAGCAGCCGGGTGATGTTCGCGGCGGACGATGACAAAGGCTATTTCGAGCTGGACGACAACACCAGCTTCGATGGCGATCTGGCGATCGCGCTGATCCCGGAGTCCTTCCGCACCGGCCCGCTGGGCGAGGTGAAGGACGACAACGGCGTGCTGGTGACGGAGGCGGAGCACGAGCTTGCGCCCTTTGCGCTGCTGTTCGAATTTACGGGCGATAAGCGGGGCATCCGCCATGTCGTTTACAACTGCACCGCCAGCGAGGACGAGATGAGCGGCGAAACCCGGGGCGAGAACACCGAGGTGCACACCGAGACGCTGAAGCTGAGCGCCCGGAACCTGCCCAACAAGGGCAAGGTGAAGGCCAAGACCGGCGACACCACCAGCTCGACGGTGTACGACAACTGGTACAACGAGGTGTACCTGCCGACCTTTACGGCGTCCGGCGGGACGTCCGGGGACACGGAAGAGGAGACGGGCGACGGGAACTGATCGAACAAGGGGAGGGGCGAGAGGCTCTTCCCCATTTTTGAGCTTTTGAAAATCGACATGACACAGGAGGATAAGACGGTGGCGATCATCCGAAACATTGAAATCGACGGGAGGCAGATTCCCTTCAAGGCCAGCGCGGCCATCCCCAGGATCTACCGGGTGAAATACCGGCGGGACATCTTCAAGGACCTGGAGCACCTGATGGACTCCATCTCCCAGAACCTGGAGGAGGGGGACGGACAGGACGGGAAAATCAGCTTCTCCATGCTGGATCCCTTCACGCTGGAGATCTTTGAAAACATCGCCTATCTGATGGCGAAGCACGCCGACCCGGACGTGCCGGACAGCGTCGAGGAGTGGCTGGACGCCTTCAACACGTTCAGCATCTACGAGGTGATGCCCCAGCTGATCGAGCTCTGGCAGATCAACGTGGAGACCGACGTGGAGAGCAAAAAAAAACTCGACCGACTGACCGGCCGCTGACCACCGCGCTGTTCCTCCTGCGCTGCCTTCAGGTGGGACTGTCGCTGTCGGACCTTGATCTTTTGACCGTGGGCATGGTGAACGACATGTTCACGGAGCGGGCCAACGACGACGCCGAGTGGCCGGAACTGGCGACGCAGGAGGATTTTGACAGGTTTTAGGGGAGACAGACCATGGCAAGAAAGACAATCCAGGGCATCATCATCGAGGTCGGCGGCGACACCACAAAGCTGCAAAAGTCGCTGGACGGCGTGGAGTCCAAGCTGAAGAACACCCAGGCGGCCCTGAAGGACGTGGGTCGGCTGCTGAAGCTCGATCCCGGCAACGTGGAGTTGCTGACCCAGAAGCAGAGCCTGCTGCAGGACGCCATCGAGGGCACCGAGGAGAAGCTGAAAACCCTGCGGGAGGCGGCGGCCCAGGCGGACGAGCAGCTGGCCAGCGGCAAGATGGACAAGGCCCGTTACGACGCCCTCCAGCGGGAGATCAT
Source organism: uncultured Clostridia bacterium (assembly GCA_947165745.1). The sequence goes on from CAMVBO010000068.1 coordinate 7,692, forward strand.
CGAAACCGAGCAGGATCTGAAGTCCCTCACCCGGCAGATGAGTGTCTTTCGCGGTATTCAGACCCTCCGGATCGATGAGTTTCTTCGTTGGAAAACAGT
>CAMVBO010000069.1 GCA_947165745.1 uncultured Clostridia bacterium
GGGGGTATTGGGTTGGCACTGGATGTCGGCAAGGCATTGAAGAATCCCGGGCAGGTGTATCCGTTCCAGGCGAGCGTTGAGCTCGGAGAAATGGAGGTCCTGAGCGACCCGGTCCGCTTCGAGGGGATCGGCGTCGATGGCGAATTCTTCTGCACCGGCGACCATCGCATCAGCCTGCGGGCGGATGTCAGCGCCACGGCGGTTTCCCGCTGTTCCCGATGCCTGGAACCCGTTCAAGTGCCTCTGAAGGCCGAGCTTGACGCCCTGTACGCCAAGGAGCTGGACCCGGACGACCCGGATCTGTACGCCTTCGAGGGCCACAGCCTGGAGCTGGAGGACGCCGTGAAGGACGCGCTGCTGCTGGAATTGCCGCTGCAATTCTTCTGCCAGCCGGACTGCAAGGGCCTCTGCCCCGTCTGCGGCATCAACTTGAACAAAGAAACCTGCACATGCCAGGAGGGCAACGTTGTCACCGGCCCCTTTTCGGCATTGAAAGATTATGTGCTAAATAACGAGGAGGTGTAACAATGGCCACTCCCAAGGGAAAAGTCTCCAAGGCTAGGCGGAATTCTCGCCGCAGCGCTCATTGGAAGCTGTCTGCGCCGGGCATCGTGAAGTGCCCCCGCTGCGCCAAGATGAAGCTGAGCCACCGCGTTTGCAAGTTCTGCGGTTATTATGACGGCCAGGAGATCATCAAGGTAGAAGCCGCGAAGTAATCGCCGCCTGCCTGAATTGTTTGAAAGCCCGTCCGATTTTCGGACGGGTTATTCGTATATGATTTGTCGCATGGAGAGGTGGAAACATGTTCAACGGTTTTTCGCAGGCCACCGGTGATTTCATCTGGGGCCTTTCCATGAACAACGACCGGACCTGGTTCATGGCCCACAAGCAGGAATATGAGGACGCACTGAACCAGCCTTTCCGGGCGCTGGCCTTCGAGACGCTGGAAAAGATGCAGACCGCCTTTCCAGACCAGGAATTCCAAGTCCACATCGCCCGCATCTACCGGGACGCGCGGCGGCTGTTCGGCAGGGGGCCCTACAAGGACCACCTGTGGTTCTCGCTGCAGAGCGGCGAGCGCCGCGCCTTCGGGCCGATGTTCTGGTTTGAACTGAGTGGCACGGGCTGGTCCTGCGGCTGTGGCAACTGGGAGGACAGCGCTGACATCGGCGAACACTGGCGCCAGTGCATCGACGCGGAGCCCAGGCGGTTTGAATCCATCGTGCGCGGCATCGAGGCCAACGGCCCCTTCACGCTCTACGGCCCGACGTACAAGCGCCCCAAGGCGGACAAGGGTGAGCGGCTAAACCCCTGGTACAATCGCAAGCACCTGTCGGTGGGCTATGAGCACGGCTACGGCGGCGTGATGTACACGCCGGCGCTGACCGACGCCCTGGTGGAGGCCTTCACCGGCCTGATGCCGCTGTACCGGTTCCTGCGGGACGTGTGGAACGACGTGCTGATCGAGCGCGCCGGAAGGCAGGCCTAGAGTGTGTTTCTAAATCCCGGGAGTTGCAGTTTCGAGTGTATTTGGCTGCATTTCAAGGCGGTTTTCCGAAGGCTTACTGGCATCGAGCGCCCGGAAAACAGTCCAGCGGACTGTTTTCAGCGAGATGGGGCCGGCAGGCCCGTGGATGCAAGTCAAGGAAAAGCAACACAGAAATGCAGTCAAATACGCCGAAAAAGCGCTTCGGGGATTTTAGAAACACACTCTAATCCATGTCATTGCTGAAACGCGTCGCGCGCGTAAAAATGCGCCGCGGCGCGTTGGATAATCGCGTTTCAAACATGGCGCAAGCGCCAAGTCATTTTGTCAGATTCCCCTGCATCTCCCACTGGCCCAGGAAATTTTCGATCTGGGCGCAGCGGATCATGCCGGAAAAAGTCGCGCCCTTCTCGCCCGTGCTGGCGGCAAGGGCGCGCTGCATTTCACAGAGGCTGTCCAGCCGCGCGATGAGCCCCGCGCACAGCGCGTTGTCCGACGCGCCGGGAATGCCTGACAGCGTCTGACTTGCCTCGGCGGCTTCCTGGGCCGCCAGACCGCACAGCGTGCGCGCGCCGTCCGGGCGGAGCTCGCCCCGGTCCAGCTGCAGGGCGATCTGGCCCAGCTGGCGGGTCTGCTCCCGAAGCAGCGCGTCCGCCCCGGCGATGGCGTCGATCTGGGCCTGCGGCGCGGTGATGCGCAGCTTCACGCGATCCGCCTCCAGCCGCAGCGCCTCGGCCTGGAGGCCCTCCTGATCGGCGAGCCGTTTGGCGATGCGCCTGGCGTCCTGTTCCGATTCATACACCGCGCCGAGCACCCTCCAGGTCCCCTCCAGCTGCGCCACGTACGCGCCCGCGCCCCGGCTGCCGTAGGCCGAGGCCGCCAGCCGCGCTTCTTGGTCGCTGTCGCAGGCCGCCATGCTGACGCACCAGCCCGTCAGGGGCTCAAAGGCGATCTCCTTCGTCACCCGCGGCGCGGCGGCCATGCTCTCCACCACGTCCGGCTTCGACGCGTTCAGCGTCAGCACATACACCACCAACATCGTCACGCACAGCGCCACCGCCCAGGCCAGCGCCGTGGGCCGATCCCGCCGCACCCGCACCCGATTCTGCGCCAAAAAATCACCCCCGCTGGTGAATGGTATGTGGCCCCTGCCGCGCCTATTCCCATTCTGTTTTATGGTTTACCGGCCCAACTGTGACACCCGTTCGCCTTTTTTATGAGAAAAGCTTGGTTTTCGTAGGAAAAGGCCGCAAGGCATGTTATAATTATGCTGTAATTCTATCATTAGTGGGAGGATAACCCATGGCGAACAATAAATCTGAAGCGAATCGCGCCAACCCCCGCAGGCGCCGCAGGAAGAACAGCGTGCCGCTGATGCTGACCATCGTGCTGATCATCATGGCGCTGCTGATGGGCGGCCTGGTGGGCTATGTGGTGGCGCGCAAGACCAACCCCTATCTGCACGAGCTGCAGGCTTCCAAGGATCGGGTGACCGAGCTGGAGAACACGCTGACGATCATCGGCTATCCGGTGGACGAAGACGTGGACCCCGACCAGTGGCTCTACGACAGGAACCTGGAGGAGAACGCCCTGGCGGAGCTGACCGGCGAAACCTGGGAGAACGCCGCGGACGATGACGTTTGGAGCGATGAATCGCTGCTGGACGGAATGCTGCCCGAGGACGGCGAGCCGGTGGTGGTGGCGGAATTTGACGGCGGCGAGCTGATGAGCACCGAGGTCATCCCCGCCTACAACGACCTGCTGACCACCGCCATCTTCGCCGGCCGCAACGCCGAGGATGTGGCCAAAGACACGCTGAACCGCGTGATGGAGCAGCTGGCGGGCGACAAGATCATCGCCGCCCAGGCCAAGTCGCTGGGGCTGACGGACCTGACGGACGAGGACATCCAGCAGATCGACGCGCAGGCCACCGAAAGCTATGAGCATCAGCTGGCCGACTACATCGCCTTCGTGGGCGAAAGCGACCGGGACAAGGCGGTTCAGCACCTGGCCGAAAACGGCATCACGCTGGAATCCATCACCGATCAGCTGAAGCAGAACTGGTGGAGCCAGAAGTATTACGATCACATCGTGAAGGACGTGACCGTGACCGACGAGGAGATTCACAGCCGCTATGACGAACTGCTCGCCGAGCAGAAGGCGGACTTCGACGCCACGCCGGAGAACTTTGAGTACGCCCACCTGACCGGCGGCGCCATCGTATACCGGCCCCAGGGCTATCGCGCCGTGCGCGACATCCTGATTCCCTTTGAAAGCGATTCCGACGCCGCCAAGGCCGCCGAGTTGCTGGGCCAGCTGGATCTGATCCGCAATGACGAAAAGGCCCTGGCCGACGCCAAGGCCGCGCTGGACAAGCTGTTCGCGCCGCTGGAAAAGAAGGCCGACGAGGTCACTCAGAAGCTGGCAGGCGGCACGAGCTTCGCCGACCTGATGGACGAATACGGCACCAGCGAGGCCCTGAAGGACGAGCCGCTGCGCTCCGAGGGTTACTATGTCAGCGACACCAGCTTCATCAACTCCGTGGAATTCGTGGAGGGCAGCATGATGCTGGAACAGCCCGGCCAGGTCTCCTCTCCCCTGCGCAGCCAGTACGGCGTGCACCTGGTGGAGTACGTGGCCGAACTGGCCGCCGGCGAGGTGCCGATTGAGGAGGTTCACGACGCCGTGGCCGCCGACGCCCTGAGCCGCAAGCAGTCCGAATACTACAACCAGCAGCGCAAGGCGCTTCTGGAGCAGGCCCACGTGAAGTACTATCCGGAGCGGCTGCACTGACAGGACAACAAAAGGGGCGGTCTCAAAACACGCGTTTTGAGACCGCCCCTTTTTGTTGCCATCACGACTGCTTCCATGCCTCGTACCACCTGGGCACGCGGCGGGTGAAGCCGTCGTAATCCGCCATGGCCGCCTGGCAGCGGCAGGTCATGCCCGCGACATCACTGGGACCGAAGGGCTCCGCCCAGGCGATGGAGAACAGCGAGGCGTGGGCCACGTAGACGGCCAGGGTGTCCCAGAATTCCTCCGGCACCACGTCCTCAAAGTAGGCATCGATCTGGCCGACGCAGTAGGGCACGCTCAATTCCCGGCCAAAGCTCTGCAGCTTGTAGAACTCCTCCCAGGGATCGCCGACCTCCCAGCGGTTGAAGTCGATGACGCCGATGGTCCCGTCCGCCCGGTAAATGAGGTTGCCGGGGTGGAAGTCGCCGTGCTGGTACACCGGCGGCCGCCGCCAGATGCGGTCGATGTGCTCCCGCACGAAGCGGATCACCGGCTCATCCCTCGGCACGCGCACATTCGAGGCCTCGTACCTGTCCAGCTGCCTGAGTTTTTTGGCCCGCTTGGTGTCAGTCGGCAGATCCCGCCCGTCCACCGGCAGGGCATGGATCCTGCGCAGGATATCCCCCGCCGCGCGGCCCAGCCGGTACTGTTCCGATTCGGAAAGCTCCAGCAGCACGCCCTCCAGGTCGCGCCCCTCCACCCAGCTGAGCAGCATATAGACGCCCTCTGCACACGTGCCGAAGTCCACGGGCCGGGACATGTCAAAGCCGAGAGCCGCGTACTTCGTGATGATCGCGTACTCCCTCCGCTTGGCCTCGTATCTGTCGGCGTCCGACAGCCGCAGCAGCAGCCGCTCCCCCGCACAGGTCTTAACGATGTACTTCCGGTCGCTGGACCAGCCCTTGTTCAGCAGCTTCGCCGACCGCCAGCGCTCGCTCCCCGGAATATCCTGGAACATAATGCCTCCATGAGAAATGAGAAATGAGAAATGGGGACGGTTCCTTGAGAAATGGGGACGGTTCCTTATCTCGGTCAACTTCGCAATGGTCACCTCGCTACAACACAGAGAACCGTCCCTCTGTGTTTCCGGTTACTATTTGTATTTATAGGTTTTCCCCGGCCATATATCATATTTCCCCCAATCGTCCGTATGAAACTTCGTTTTTCCTTTATTGTAAGTAATATACTCATTCAGAAAATGATCAAGGATATCTTCTGCTTCCGCTGTCAGCCTCTGTACCTCATTTTCTATCTCTGTTTTATCCCTGCCATTGTTCTGTAGATAATAAATGTAGGTATTCCTTCGATACGCTTTCCCACGAGTATGGTATAAGTATTCATACTTAATCTCCAAATCACTTTCATTACTGATTCTCACGTTCAAGCTCATTGCATCAATCCGGTACAATCCATTTTCTATGATATATTCTCTACCATCCGACGTTTCACTTATAAACCACGTTACATCTTTATAGCCATATGCCCCAGGAAAGCCTGGATCTCTGAACTTTCTGCACTTATATCCCAGATCATCAATATAATCATAATTTCCTCGACCGATTATTCGATTATCCATATAATAGATTTCATCAAATACGTTTTTGATCTGGTGCTGTTGCCTATACAGAATCAGGATAAATAGCAAAACCATCAAGGTAATAAGCAGGCTCTTAACCACTTTCCGCATCTGAATAGTCCTCCTCCGGTATATCGCTATTCTTTTTGGGATTACCTTGGTACTCCATTCTTTGCTCCGGAAACATTTCATAGCTTCCCCAACTATCTGTTTGATATCTCGTTCTTCCCTCATTGTTCACGATGAGATCATACAAAAACTGGTCAATAATACTTTTTGCCTCCTTTACCAACTTTTCTGCTTCTTCTCTTCTCGCCTCATAACCGTTCTTATCTCGCAGCAAACCATATATATAAATATTTGGGTGAAGTTCTTTTTTTCTGACATCGTAATAGTATTCGTATTCCACCGTCATATCGCTGCTGTTATCTATGATTGCTTTCAGGCTCATCTTCTTATCTACATATAGCGCGTTTTCTATTGTATATTCTCTTCCGGTTGATGTTGTACTCGTCAGCCAATCAATATATTCCAAGCCTCCCACATCTGATCCATCTTTTTCAAAATATATATCATGCTTATAGCTTCCACTATCCATATATAAGTAATTAATACTTCCTTTTTTTCTTGCATCTGCATAATACAATTCATCAAAGATATTATTTATCTTGTTATTTTGACGTGCCGTGATTTCTATTATAACAATCACAACAATTACAATAAGCGACACCCAATTCCTCTTCCTCTTCCTATTCATTGACAAAATCCTCCAATTCATTCAACCCCTCTTCCAAGCTACAGATAAAGTTATATGCCCCTGCAAGATTTGAATTGTTTAATTCATCTCTCGTTGCAACATTCAGTTCTGTCAATATCTCTTTTTCAATATGAGAAATGGGGACGGTTCCTTATCTCATTTTCATTGTGTGTTACAGGAACCGTCCCCATTTTCGCAGTCACTTCCAGTCGTAGTACATCACTTTTGCATTAACTACAACGGAACATGGTATCGGATAATGATTCCCTAGAAGACAGCCATGTATCACAACAACTTCATATCCTGACATGATCCGGTTTACTGCCATTAGCGGACGGCTTAACTCCCGTGTGAATTCGATAAATTCCTGCAGGTAGTATTCCTTTCCGGAGATATTCAGTTCCGAATCAATTTGTGCGACAATAAATAGCACGTCATATATCATATCTCTGAACCCTTCGAAAATAAGCGTACAACTCTTGTGGATATCACGGGGATGAATCAATGTTTCGAATGTCATTATCAGAGAATTATCTTTAATCACAATATCCATTATCTCTTCGTCATGTAATTGCCAAAGCGGACATATTGCATTTAGTTCATATCGCTCTATCATTTCAATCTCCCCCTGAGAAATGGGGACGGTTCCTTATCTCATTTTCATTGTGTGTTACAGGAACCGTCCCCATTTTCGTTTTTCTAACCTTCGATCATCCTCAGCGCCGGTACGGCGTTCAGATCCAGGTCGGCCACCTCCCCGGCCATCAGCCGATAGAACGCGGCGGAGCCGATCATCACGGCGTTGTCGGTGCACAGGCCCTTCGGCGGGATGAACACCTGAAAGCCCGCCTTCTCGCCCCGGCGCAGAAGCTCGCTTCGCAGCAGCGAGTTCGCCGCCACGCCCCCGGCCACGGCCACCCGCCGCGCGCCGCTGTCCCGGGCGGCGGCGAGGGTCTTGTCCACCAGCAGGTCCACCACGCTCCTGCGGAAGGAGGCGGCGAAGTTCGCGGCGTTGATCTCCACGCCCTGCTGGCGCAGGTTGTGGGCCTGGTTGATCACCGCGGTCTTGAGGCCGCTGAAGGAAAAGTCGTATTTCCCCTGGGTGTGGGGGTGGGGAAATTTG
>CAMVBO010000070.1 GCA_947165745.1 uncultured Clostridia bacterium
CCGATGATGCCGTCGATGGCCCGGCCCACCAGGATGGGCACCACCAGCGTCAGCACCACCGTGGCCGCCGAGAGGACGAGCGATGACAGCACCAGCCAGCGATAGCGGCCGATGTGCCTGAGCACCTTCTTTATCGTTGAAATCTGATTCCTGGAGGCCGCCTTCATGCGCTCACCTCCCCTTTGAACTGGGAGTTGTAAATCTCCCTGTAGATGGCGCAGCTTTCCAGCAGCTCCGCGTGCCTGCCCTTGCCGACCACCCGGCCGTCGTCCAGCACCAGGATCAAATCAGCCTGCATGATCGAGGCCGCCCGCTGGGAAATGATGAACACCGTGGGCCGGTAAGAAAGCCCCGCGATGGCCCTGCGCAGCCGGGCGTCGGTGGCCATGTCCAAGGCCGAAGCGCTATCGTCCAGGATCAGGATCTCCGGCCTACGCGCCAGCGCCCGGGCAATGGTCAGCCGCTGCTTCTGGCCGCCGGACAGGTTGCCGCCGTTTTGCTCGATTTCGCCGTCCAGACCGCCCTTGGCCGCCAGCACGTCCGCCGCCTGGGCGATATCCGCCGCCTCGATGAGTGCCTCGTCCGTGGCGTCCGGATTGCCCCAGCGCAGGTTGTCCCTGATCGTGCCCTTGAACAGGGACGCCTTCTGAGGCACCACGCCGATCTTCCCGCGCAGCGCCTCCTCCGGCCATTCGCGCACGTCGGTGCCGAACAGGCGCACCGCGCCGGCGGTCACGTCGTAGAACCGGGGAATCAGCCGCGCCAGCGAGCTCTTGCCCGCGCCGGTGCCGCCGATGATGCCCACGGTCTGCCCGGGCAGTACGGCAAAGTCGATGTCCTCCAGGGCGGGGCTGCCCGCGCCGGGATAGGTCAGCGTCACGTGGTCGAAGGCCACCGCCGGGGCCGCGGCGTCGGCCCGCGCGGCCTGGCCGTCCGCCATCGAGGGCTTGAGCGCCAGCACGTCCGCGATCCGCTTCCAGCTGGCCCAGCCCTTGTTGATGGTGATGGTCAGCGAGGCGAACTTGATCAGCTCCACCAGGATCTGGCTCATGTAGTTGTACAGCGCCACCACCTGGCCGGTGGTCAGCGCCCCGCTGTTCACGCGGACCGCGCCCTGACGCACCAGCAGGATCACCGCCAGGTTGATCAGCACATAAGTCACAGGATTGAGCAGCGCCGACACCCGCCCGGCCCGACGCTGGCGGGCAGTCAGCTCCCGGTTTTTCGCCCGGAAGGCCTGGTATTCCGCGTCCTCCCGGCGGAAGGCGCGGATCACCCGCGCGCCGGAGAGGGTCTCCCGCGTCGCGCCCAGCACCTTTTCCAGCTGGCGCTGCACGCCCTGCATCATGGGGATGTTGGCCGCCATGATGGCATAAACCACCGCAAAGAGCACCGCGATCACCGCCGCGAAGACCAGCGCGCAGCGCACGTCGATGGTGAAGGCCATCACCATGGCCCCCAGCACCACGAAGGGCGAGCGCAGCAGCAGCCTCAGCGCCATGTTCACGCCCGTCTGGGTCTGGTTCACGTCGCTGGTCATGCGGGTGATCATGGCGCTAGTGCCCAGCCGGTCGATGTCCGGGAACGACAGGGCGGTGAGCTTTGTGAACAGCGCGTGGCGCACGTCCGCGGCAAAGCCCGTGGCGGCCTTCGCCGCGAAGTACTGCGCGATGACGGCCGCCGCCAGTCCCGCCACGCCCAGGGCGATCAGCAGGCCGCTCATGCGCCAGACGTGGGGCGCGCTGCCCGCGCCGATGCCCCTGTCGATGATCGAGGCCACCACCAGCGGCACGAACAGGTCCAGCAGCGCCTCGAACATCTTGAACAGCGGCGCGCACACGCACTGGACGCGGTATTTTTTCAGGTATTTCAGCATATCGGGGTCCCTTTGCCTTTTCTTTCGCTATGAGACTATTATAGCCCATTTCCCCCGCCGCGCGCAATGGCATTTACCAGATATTACCTTTGATTTTGGGTTGCGCGTGTGCAATAATGGGTGAAAGCACACGTGACTGTATATTTATGATCGCACAGCGTCATCATCGATGAACGAACCGGGGGAAAACAATCATGGCAAAGCGGGCAAAGCGTTGGAAAGTTATCTTCCCGGGAGCCCTCCTGGTCTTCGTGCTCCTCTGCCTCATCAGCCCTGGCTTCGCTACGCTCATATTGGACCGCGTGTCCCGCCCGGCGCTGCTGGCGCTGAACCGGCTGACGGCCCGAGTCCCCTTCCCGGTCTCCGAACCCGTCACGCTGACAATCGGCGCGATCGCCCTGGCCGCGTTGATTCGCGCCGCGCTGCGCATGCAAATCGCGCCGCTGGCCCGGTGGCTGCGGGGCGTCGCCGTAACCGCCCTGGCGATTGCCTGGGTCCTGGCGCTCACCTGGCTGCCCGCGATGCTCCAGCCGGTGGAAGCCCCGCCCGCGCCCGACGCCGACCAGCTGGAGTGGCTGTGCAAGGCGCTGATCCGCCATCTGAACGAAGCGTCCCTGGCCTTCCCGGAGAGCGCGGAAGCGCTGCGCCTCGCGCCGGAGGCGGCGGGTCTGCCCGGCTGCGCGGCAAAGGCCGCCCGCTACCCGGAGTGGATGGCGCTCACCCGCATTTCCGGAATGTTCGTACCGCCCACCGGCGAGGCGCTGGTGGATGCCGGCGCGCCCCGCGCGCTGGTTCCCTTCACCGCCGTGCACGAGCTGACGCACCTGGCCGGCGTCGCGGACGAGGGTTCGGCCAACATCGCCGCCTGGGAAAGATGCCTGCGCGCGGGCGATCCCTTCGCCGATTCCGCGCGGCTGTGGGCGCTGCGTTACGCCATGGGCCAACTGAGCCAGGCCGACCCGGATGCCTGGCGGCGCGTGCGGGCCAATATGAAAGACCCGCTCGCGCGGGTCTTTTCGGACTGCGGAGGCGAAGTCCTCCCCCGGGGCCGGTTTTCGCTCGTTCCCGGCTTCGCCCGCATCGGCGGGGACTACGGGGATTTGACGGGCTGGCTGGTGAAATAATCAGGGGCCGTCTCAAAGCTTTTATTTTGAGACAGCCCCCATCAAATATCGCCCTACCGCTGTCTGTTGCACTTTGTCGGGCAATTCGCGCAGCCGCAGCCGCAGGTGCCCTTTCCCCGCTTTTTGTCGCGGACCAGCTTTGCCACGGTCAGGGCGACGATCCCCGCCACGGCGGCGATGAGGATGATATCCAAAGCGTTCATATGCACTCTCCTGTTCGACAACCCCTCCGGCGCTTCGCGCCACCTCCCCTTGCACAGGGGAGGCGTAAAGGGGAATTTCCGGTGCTTGCCGCGCCTGCGCCTATACCGGGGCAGCGTTATGGCATGTAGTTCACAGTTGAAAGAGGGCGTCTCGCCGCGCCTGCACAGCTGCCTGAGCGGACTGCGCAACGCCGCCCCCTCGGTAGAGCAGCGCGATTGCGGGCGGCGCGACGCCGTCCCTGCCTCCGCGCGGCAGCCGCTATTCCTAATCCCTAATCCCTATTCCCTAATCCCTAATCCCTATTCCCTAATCCCTAATCCCTAAATCAACGACCCGATCAGCCGCACCGCCAGCGCGGCGACCCAGGCCACGGCGCACTGCCACAGCACCACGCCCAGCGCCCACTTGCCGCCCAGCTCCCGCCGGATGGAGGCGATGGCGGCCACGCAGGGGGTATACAGCAGGCTGAACACCAAGAGCGACGCGGCGCTGAGGGCGCTCATCGTGGCGGCCACGCCCCCGGCATACAGCACCTTCAGCACAGAGACCACGCTCTCCTTGGCCATGAAGCCGGAGATCAGCGCGGTGGCCACCCGCCAGTCGCCCAGGCCCAGGGGCCGCAGCACCGGCACCAGCACGCCGGAGATCGCCGCCAGGATGCTGTTGGCGGACTCCTCCTCGGCCAGCAGGTTGAAGCGCAGATCGAAGCTCTTGAGGAACCAGACGATGATCGAGGCGATCAGGATCACCGAAAACGCCCGCTGCAAAAAGTCCTTCGCTTTCTCCCACAGCAGCTGGAACACGCTGCGCGGGCTGGGCAGGCGATAGTTGGGCAGCTCCATCACGAAGGGCACGGCCTCTCCCTTGAAGATGGTGTTCTTGAACATCAGCGCCATCAGTATGCTCATGCAGATGCCCAGCACATACAGCTCCGTCATAATCAGCCCGCCCCGCTTCGGGAAGAAGGCCTGCACGAAGAAGGCGTAGATGGGCAGCTTGGCGGTGCAGCTCATAAAGGGCGTCAGCAGTATGGTCATCTTGCGGTCGCGCTCGCTGGGCAGGGTGCGGGTGGCCATCACCGCCGGCACCGTGCAGCCGAAGCCGATCAGCATGGGCACAATGCTGCGCCCGGACAGGCCGATCTTGCGCAGCAGCTTGTCCATGACGAAGGCCACGCGGGCGATGTAGCCGCTGTCCTCCATCAGCGACAGGAAGAAGAACAGCGTGACGATGATGGGCAGGAAGGACAATACGCTGCCCACGCCCTCGAAGATGCCGCCGATGATCAGCCCATGGATGGTGGGGTTCACGTTCCCGGCGGCCAGCGCCCCGTCCACCGCGTTCGTCAGCGCTTCCACGCCTTGGGCCAGCAGGTCCTGGAGGAACGCGCCGATCACGTTGAACGTCAGGTAAAACACCAGCGCCATGATGGCGATGAACATGGGAAGGGCGGTATACCTGCCGGTGAGGATCCTGTCGATGCGCTGACTGCGCAGGTGCTCCCGGCTCTCCCGAGGGCGCTTCACGCACGCGTCGCACACCCGCCGGATGAAGGAAAAGCGCATGTCGGCGATGGCAGCGGCCCGATCCAGGCCGCGCTCCCGCTCCATTTGCAGCACGATGTGCTCCAGCGTCTCCTTTTCGTTTCCATCCAGGTCCAGCTGGTCCAGGATCAGGTCGTCGCCCTCGATGATCTTGCAGGCGGCGAAGCGCACCGGCAGGCCCGACGCCGCCGCGTGATCCTCGATCAGGTGGGCCACGGCGTGGATGCAGCGGTGCACCGCGCCGCCGTGGTCGTCGCTGCCGCAAAAGTCATACCGCAGGGGCTTTTCCTGATAGTAGGCGATGTGCACGGCGTGCTTCACCAGCTCGTCCACGCCCTGGTTCTTCGCGGCGGAAATGGGCACCACGGGCACGCCCAGCGCCGCTTCCATGCCGTTGATGTCCACGCTGCCGCCGTTGCCCGTCATCTCGTCCATCATGTTCAGGGCCACCACGGTGGGAATCCCCATCTCCAGCAGCTGCATGGTCAGGTAAAGGTTGCGCTCGATGTTGGTGGCATCCACGATGTTGATGATGGCCTTGGGCTTTTCCCGCAGCACGAAGTCACGGCTCACCAGCTCTTCGCTGGAATAGGGCGACATGGAATAGATGCCGGGCAGGTCGGTGATGGAGGTGTTCGCCTGGCCGCGAATCGCGCCGTCCTTGCGGTCCACCGTCACGCCGGGGAAGTTGCCCACGTGCTGGTTCGAGCCGGTCAGCTGGTTGAAGAGGGTGGTCTTGCCGCTGTTCTGGTTGCCCACCAGCGCAAACGTCAGCGTTTCACCCTTGGGCAGGGGATCGCCGCTGCCCTTGGGGTGGAACTTGCCGTCCTCGCCCAGGCCCAGGTGGGGCGCCTCCCGACCCCGCTCCGCCCCGGCGGACATCTCGGTCAAATGGTCGATGGGCGTCGCTTGGATCTTCTCCGCGTCCGCCAGCCGCAGCGTCAGCTCATAGCCGTGGATGCGCAGCTCCATCGGGTCCCCCATGGGCGCCAGCTTCACCAGCTGAACCTCCGCGCCGGGAATCACGCCCATGTCCAGGAAATGCTGGCGCAGCGCGCCTTCACCGCCAACCGCCTCGACGCGGGCGCACTGGCCCACCTTCAAATCCTTCAAGGTCATCGTCTTCTCGCCCCGTTCCTGCCGCCTTTGAGCATGGCATTGTGTATGCGCCCGGGCCGGGTTCCATCCCTGTCCGAGCGTCTATAGTTTATATCGATTAACTAACTGTGTCAAGTTAATATTGTTTAACTTTTGGGCGTAGAGGCAAGCCAAAAGCCTCCCCACCGCATTGGGGAGGTGCCCTGAAGGGGCAGGGACACCCCAATTCAGAACTGTTACGTTTTTCGCCGCGCCCCAATCACAGCGCGGGCGCAGCAACGGCATCCCTACAGAAAATGCGCAGGAAGCCGGATTGCCACGTCGGCCTGACGGCCTCCTCGCAATGACGTTGCGCGCATTTTTTCGTGAAGTACACAACAGCAGCGTACTGCGTCATTGCAAGGAGAATCCAGGGGATTCGACGTGGCAATCCGGCTCTCTTTTCCTGAAAAAAAGATTCTTGTTTTGATCTTACTTGATCACGATCTTCACCCCGGGCCTGGCCCACTGAATGACCATCTTCATCGAGGCCTGGGGGATGGCCACGCAGCCGCCGGTGGACTTCTTGGAGCCGGTGCAGTGCAGGAAGATGCAGCTGCCCTTGCCCGGCGTGCCGTTGGCGTTGTAGTCGATGAACATGCAGTAGTTATACACGCCCTTGTAGTTGATCAGGTATTCGTCGGCGGAGGTGTGCTTGCGGTCCGCCGTGCGCTCGTCCACCAGCTGGTTGTAGTACTTGCTGCTGGATGCGCCGCACCAGTAGTGATACTTCGTCACCTTGGTATAGGGCATGTTCGCGCCGGGATCGTCCAGGATGCCGAAGGGCGTGGTCAGGTTGAATACGCCCACGGGGGTCTTCTTGTCCCCGGCCACGGTCTTGCCCATGCCGTTGGCGCCCACATAGGCCTTGCACTGGTACAGCTGCTGCCAGGCGCCGTTCTGCTTTTCATACAGCGTTAAATTGGCGTTGCTGCCGGAGGTGTGTTCCACCAGCACCACCTGGGTGGCGTCGCCCACCACGTCAAGGGGGCTGACCGCCTCGCCCTGGCTGGCGGCGGGGCTGCCCACCGTCACCTGCACCAGCAGCTTTTGCTGACCATAGCGCACCAGCACCTGGGTCGTGCCCGCCTTTTTGCCGGTGACGACGCCCTTCTTGGAGACGGTGGCGATCTTCTTGTTCTGGACGGCATAGCGCTCCAGGCCACCCCGGGGCAGGCTGACCTTCTCGCCCACGGCCAGGTTCAACACCTTGGGCAGCACCACCACGCCGCACTTGGCGGCCTTCGCGCCGCCGCCGGAGGCGGTGAGCACGGCCCGGCCCGGCTTCACGGCGGTCACCCTGCCGCCCCAGACCTGCAGCACCTGCTCGTCGCTGCTCTCCCAGATGATCGCATCCGCGCCGATGCCCTTCAGCTTAGGCGTCAGCGTCACTTCGCCGCCCACCGGCATCAGCCCCATCTTCACCGGGAATTTGATGGTGGGCTTCTTCGCCGCCAGCGCGCCCACGGGCAGCGCGAGCATGAGCGCCGCCAGCAGCAGCGCGCAGATCCATCTCTTCTTCAGCATATCCATTCCTCCCAAGGGCACACAGGCCCAGAGATACACCATTATCCTATCACACAATGTTGACATGGGTGTAAGCATCCATGGGCAGGAATGGGGAAAAACCTTGGCATTGCGGCGCCACGACGGCAGGGGCTTCCGGAAATACGCACCCGTCTGCCCGGACGGCGAAACCCGGGAGGACGACGGCATCGTCAACAAGCTGAAGGCAGGGGCGCCGCGGCGCCCCTGCCTTGTTGTCACTTTCTCAGGCCAGATGGCCCTTTTTCTCAATCTGCCAGACGACCTCGTCCACGTACTTTTCACAGATTTCGTCGCTGCCGGCCT
>CAMVBO010000071.1 GCA_947165745.1 uncultured Clostridia bacterium
TATCTGATCTTTCAGCAGTCCTTGCGGAGAATAATGCTGGGAACCATCCAGCTCCACAACCAGCTTCGCGCTGGCGCAGTAGAAATCCACGATACAGTGGCCAAACTGCTTTTGCCGACGGAAGGTGGCCGGATGCGGTTTCAGATAATCATACCAAAGATGCTTTTCCTGGCGCGTCATTTCCCTGCGCAGCTTCTGCGACAAGGGCTTGTAATCGCCGTTGTAGTAAGTGATCTTCGGCATATGACCCTCCAAAGCCTTCCCCCGGTGGGGAAGGTGGCATTTGCGGAGCCTGCGGAGCAAATGACGGATGAGGTCCTTTTCGGTGCGTTTTATGCATTGATCGCGGCAGAGGCGCGGAACGGATCGCGAGGGGACCTCATCCGGCCTCGCTTCGCTCGGCCACCTACCGGGGGCTTACCAGCCCGTTCTCGCTGAAAACAGTCCACTGGACTGTTTTCCGGGCGCTCGACGCCCCTGAAAGGGAAGGCTTTTGGGGCCCCGGCCAACTCGCCAGGGACACCGGAAGAAGGCAGCGCCCCGATCTTCAATCGTACGCGGCGGCATGTACGCCGCGGGCGGGGCTTTTTTCACGGCAGGGAGCCTGTCGACCAGAGTGAAAAAAGCTGCCTTGCAGGTTTTGCGGCCAGAGCCTTCAGGCTCAAGCAAAATCTGTCAAAGGGGTGGTCTTGGCGGGGGAAGCAGGTCCCCCGCCAAATCAATTTTACGCCGTCTCGATCGCCGCGTCCTTCTGCAGGCCCAGCTTTTCCACGGCCATTTCGCGCATCTTGTACTTCTGGATCTTGCCGGCGTCGTTCATGGGGAAGCCGTCGACGAAGTCGATGTACTTGGGCACCTTGTGCTTGGCCATGTGGTCGCGGACGTAGGTCTTCATCTCGTCCACGGTCATGGTCTCGCCCTCCTTGAGGATGATGCAGGCCATGATCTCCTCGCCCATGGCCTTGTCGGGCACGCCGATGACCTGCACGTCGGAAACCTTCGGGTGGGTGTAGATGAACTCCTCGATCTCCTTGGGATAGATGTTCTCGCCGCCGCGGATGATCATGTCCTTCAGGCGGCCGGTGATGCGGTAGTTGCCCTCGGGCGTGCGGCAGGCCAAATCGCCGGTGTGCAGCCAGCCGTCCTTGTCAATCGCCGACGCGGTGGCCTTGGGCATCTTGTAATAGCCCTTCATGATGTTATAGCCCCGGGCGACGAACTCGCCGATCACCTCGTCGGGGCAGTCCTCGCCGGTCTCCGGGTCCACGATCTTGCACTCGATCTCCGGGAACGCGCTGCCCACGGTGGCCACGCGCACCTCCAGCGGATCGGTGGTGCGGCTCATGGTGCAGCCGGGGCTGGCCTCGGTCTGGCCGTAGACGATGACGATCTCCGGCATGTGCATCTTCTCCACCACGTCCCGCATCACGGCGATGGGGCACGGGCTGCCGGCCATGATGCCGGTGCGCATGTGGGAGAAATCCGTCTTTTCAAAATCCGGGTGGGCCAGCATGGCGATGAACATCGTGGGCACGCCGTGGAAGGCGGTGATGTGCTCGTTGTGGATGCAGGCCAGGGACGACTTCGGCGAGAAGTACGGCAGGGGCAGGATGGTGCCGCCGTGGGTCATGGTGGCGGTCATGGCCAGCACCATGCCGAAGCAGTGGAACATGGGCACCTGGATCATCATGCGGTCGGCGGTGGACAGGTCCATGCCGTCGCCGATCATCTTGCCGTCGTTGACGATGTTGTAGTGGGTCAGCATCACGCCCTTGGGGAAGCCCGTGGTGCCGGAGGTGTACTGCATGTTGCACACGTCGTTCACGTCCACGGCGGCGGCCATGCGGCGAATCTCCTCTATGGGCGTGCGGGGGGCATACTCCAGGGACTCCTCCCAGGTCAGCGCGCCGGGCATGCGGAAGCCCACGGTGATCACGTTGCGCAGGAACGGCAGCCGGCGGGCGTGCAGCGGCTGGCCGGGCTGATTGTTCGCCAGCTCCGGGCACAGCTCGTTGATGATCTGCTTATAGTTGGAATCCCGGTAGCCGTCGATCATCACCAGCGTGTGGGTGTCCGACTGGCGCAGCAGGTATTCCGCCTCGTGGATCTTGTAGGCGGTGTTCATCGTCACCAGCACGGCGCCGATCTTCGTGGTGGCCCAGAACGTGAGGAACCAGGCGGGCACGTTGGTGGCCCAGATGGTCACCTTGCTGCCGGCGCGCACGCCCAGGGATACCAGCGTGCGGGCGAACTCGTCCACGTCGTCCCGGAACTGGCTGTAGGTGCGGGTGTAGTCCAGGGTGGTGAACTTCACCGCCAGCTGGTCCGGGAACTGCTCCACCATGGTGTCCAGCACCTGGGGGAAGGTCTTTTCGATCAACGTTTCCTTCTTCCAGACGTAGTTGCCGGTGTGCTGGTTGTTCCAGTACAGGTGCTTGCGGTTCAGCCGGGTGCTCTCAAAGCGGCTCATGCAGCTTGAAAAGTGGGTCAGCAGGATCTCGATGTCGTTCAGGCCGTCGATCCAGTCCGGGTTCCACTGCAGGGAGATGAACCCGTCATAGTTCACGGACCGCAGGGCGTTCATCAGCTCCCGCATGGGCAGCGCGCCCTCGCCCACCAGCTCCGGCACGAAGAGGCTGCCCTCCCGGCGGAAGTCGTGGATGTGCACATGGCGCACGTAGGCGCCCAGGTTGGTGATGGTGGCCTCGGCATCCTCCCCCGCCACGCAGGTGGAGTGCATGTCCCAGAGGGCCGCCATGCGATCGTCGGCAAAGCGGTTCAGCAAATCGCGCAGGCGGGCGGTGTCGGCGTAAGCCCCAGTGGTGGCGATCAGCAGCGTGACCGGCTTGTCGCCCACCGCGTCCAACAGCCGCGTCATGCGCTCCACGCAGGCGGCCTGGTTGCTCTCGTCGGTGTGGATGCCCACATAGGGCGCGCCCAGGTTCACGGCCACCTCCACGCATTCGTTGAGCTCGTCCACGAAGCGCTGGTCGGTGAAGTCGCCCACGGTGTCCACGCAGGGCAGGGACAGCCCCTGGTTGGTCAGGCTCCGCCGGGTGGCGGCGGCCAGCTCAGGGTTGGTGGGGCTGGACTTGCCCTCAAACATCGCGCCGTTCACGTCGTACAGCTCGATGCCTGCCAGTCGCGCGTCCAGCGCCGCGGCCACGGTCTGGGGCCAGGAGAGGGATTTCCAGTATTGGATGGAGAAGGATAGCTTCATATGTTTGTACCTCTGGTGGTAGGGTTGTGCTTTGGGGAGGGATTAGGGACGAGGGATTAGGGATTAGAAATAGTGGCTGACGCATCAAACACTGCTTCGCGGGAAATAGGACGTGGCATGCCAATTGCATCTGTACGCGGCATTTCCTAATCCCTCTTCCCTAATCCCCAATCCCTTTTCCCGCTCAGTTCGCCTCGTACACGATCTTGTTCAGCGCGCTGATGTACGCCCGGATGGAGGCGCCGATGATGTCGGTGGAGATGCCGTTGCCGGAGTACACCCGGCCGTCGGCGCGCAGCTTCACCAGGGCGCTGCCCATGGCGTCGCGGCCCTCGGTGACGGTCTGGATCTGGAAGTCGTCCAGCTCGTAGTGATGGCCGATGATCTGCTCGATGGCCAGGAACGCGGCGTCTATGGGGCCGTCGCCCACGCCCACGCCCCGCAGCTTTTCGCCGTTCCGGTTCAACAGGATGTTTGCCGTGGCGGTGATCACGTTGCCGCTGTTGATGACGTAATTTTCAATGTGATAGGTGCTGGGCACCTGCAGGGCGGTGCTGGCCACGATAGCGTCCAGCTCCCGGGTGCCCACAAAGTGCTTGCGGCTGGCCACGCGCTTGAAGGCCTCGTAGACCTTGGCGTTGTCCTCCTCGGACAGGTCGTAGCCCAGCTGGCGCACCACCTTGATGACCTCGCCGATCTCGTCATTGGCGTCCAGGCACACGCCCGCGGTCTCGCCGATGGCCACGTTGCCGAAGGGCGACTCGTTTTCCTCGCGGGGCTGCAGCAGCTTGTTCAGCTGGCCCGCCACGCGGGTCAGCTCCGTGGTGCGCAGGCCCATGGCGATGTCCAGGGCCGCGCCCTTCACTTCCACGAACCGGGCGGCCTGCTGGAGCGTGGGATACCCGGCGGGGAGGGCGACGCACTTCATGCCGTCGGCCCCGGCGGCGATGGCGGCGGCGGCACAGGCCACGCCCATGCTCATTTCGTCGCTCACCTGCACCAGCAGCTTGACGCTCTCCAGCGCGGGCACGCCCGCCTTCACGTCCTTCACGAAGGCCGCGAACTCGTCCGGCAGCATCACCCCGGCGGTGTCGCAGAGCGTCACCCGGCTGGCGCCGGCGTCGATGGCGGCGGCGATGGCCTCGCACAGGAACGCCCGCTCGGCCCGGGTGGCGTCCACGGCGGAGAACTCCACGCTCTCGGTGAGATTCCGGGCCGCCTTCACCTGGGCGGCGATCAGCTCCAGCATCGCGGGCGCCTTCTTGTGACAGCTGTACTCCATCAGCGCGGGCGACAGCGGCGCGAGCAGGTTCAGCCTGGGGTGCTTCGCGGCGCGAACGCTCTCCCAGGTCTCCGCCAGGTTGCCGGAGGCGATCTCCACCGCCGCGATGATCGGCGCGGAGACCATGGCCGCGATGGTCTTGTTGGCCAGCGCCTCGGCCTTGCCGCCGTCGATGGGCGCCAGCTCGATGCCGTCCACCTTCAGCCGGTCCAGGCCCCGGGCGATCTCCAGCTTTTCCTTGAACGTCAGCGAGCCGCCGGTCAGCGCGTTCACTTCCCTCAACGTCATGTCAATCAGCTTGATGGTCTTCATGGTGTCCTCTCCTATGATATGTATTGATGGATTCCTGGGTACAAAAAACCCGAAGCGCAAACACAAATGGTCTGTGCTTCGGGACGATCAGACAGATATCAAACCGCGGTACCACCCGGATTGCCGCTGGCGCGGCCACTCGTCGGCGCTCCATCAAGCGCCCAGCCATGATAACGGGGCTTCCGTGCCTCCCTATCTCCGGCGCGGGGCCGTTTTCTCAGGAGACCTGCTCTGGCACGAGACTGCGTCCCCGTCCGCCCATCGGCTTTCACCTGCCGCCGACTCTCTAAAGGCGCGAACCGGGCGCATAATGCCTTCATCGCATTTACAGCTGTAATTTAGCTGGGTAAAGTGTACTCCATCCGGCCCCCGCTTGTCAAGCCGTTCGCGGGGAGTTTTCATATAATTCACATTGTTGGTGTAAATTGGGAACCAATTTCCAGGGGCCCCCGTCCAATGGACAGCAACGCACCCACCCGACCATCAAGGAGGAATCCCCATGAAGAGAACCTTGCGCATACTGACGCTGCTGTTGGGCGCCGCCATGATCCTGGGCGGCGCCACGGGGATCGCCCGCGCCCGGGCCGAGGCGGCCGAGGGCACGCCCGTCCCCTTCGAGACCTCGATCGAGCTGAACGACGGCGCGGGCAACCCCGTCGCCACGCTGGCCACCCGCGCCATCTACGGCGGAACGGAGCGCCAGGTCACGGTGGCTTACACGTTGACCAACCACGGCGAGCGGGCCCTGACCCAGCTGAACTTCAACGTGGGTTACCTGGACGCCGACGGGACCGACTTGCGCGGCAAGCCGATCTATGTGATGATCGGCCTGATGACCGAGCCGGTGCAGCCCGGCGAATCCCGGGATTTCGTCAAGACCCACTACTTTGACGGCGCGGAGAAGGCCGCGGCGGTGACCTTGACGCCCATCGACGTGAAGGACGAGGCGGAGCTGCCGCCCTGGACCGAGCCCCGGCCCGGCAACCTGCTGCTGGAATTCTGCAACTACGCGCCCTTCAGCGCCCACTTTGAGAACCTGGACGCCAATCCACCGGTGGAGATGGTCGTCCGGCGGGACGAGCAGGAGAGCGTCGTCACCACCGACCCGGACGAGATCCTGGTGCAGATCGAGAGCTTCAAAAATATGCGCGTCGGCGAAGAGAGCGACACCCGCGTCACCGACTCCGGCATCTACTACAGCTTCACCATGGCCGACGGCACCACCTGGGACATGTCCTTCGAGGCCCCCGGCCTGTTCCACTGGCACGGGCGCGTCTATGAAGTCATCCACGACTGACGGCACGCAAACGGCCCCGCCGCGATACGCGGCGGGGCCGTTTCATCTTTCGTCAGCCTTCGATCATAATGACCTTTTTCTCGGGCATCCTCTTTGCCTCGCGCTTGGGCACGTTCAGGCTCAGCACGCCGTTTTCAAACCGGGCGGTGATGTCCTCCTCGGTCAGGGCCTCGCCCACGTAGAAGCTGCGCTGCATGGAGCCGGCGTAGCGCTCCTGGCGGATGATCCGGCCCTTCGGATCGGTGTGGTCCTTGTCCAGGCCCTTGGCGGCGTTCACGGTCAGATAGCCGTTCTCCAGGCTCAGCGTGATTTCGTCCTTCTTGAAGCCGGGCAGGTCGATGTCCACCTCATAGTGGTCCTCGTGCTCGTGCACGTCGGTCTTCATCTCCCGGGCGGCGTTTTTGCCGTACAGCCGGTGATCGATGTTTCGGAACTCCCGGGACATCGGGAAATCATCAAAGAACTCGTCAAACAGATTTTCACCAAAGATACTCGGCATCAACATAATTCATACCTCCTTTGACGCTCTGGCCCATGCAGGTCATTTCGCCTTATGTTGTTACCATTGAACGGCGGTTTTATGCTTCCGGAAGGACTCTCCCGGGGCCTTTCCCCTTCGTTCGTCTATTATTATACTCATTTTGTTAGCACTGTCAAGAGGTGAGTGCTAATTTGCTGATGAACATTTTGTGAACGATTTTAGTCGGCCCGCGCAGCGCTCCAAACGCCGGTCATTTGCGTTGACAGGGACAAAATTACAGATTATAATGGGTATGACAGCGGACATGTGAACAGACCCGGGACGACGGACGGCAACGATGAAACGGAGGGCCCATTATGATCCGAAACGAGCCGATGATTCGCCGCGTGGATATGATTCGGTGCGCGCTCTGCGGCGACGCGCCGTGCGAGGCAGCCTGCGGAAAGCTGAACGCTGCCGCCCTGCTCAGGAGCCTATGGTTTCGCAACGAACAGGGCGCGGTCTCCCGCCTGCCGCAGGTCAATCCCTGCCAAAGCTGCGACGCGCCCTGCGAGCGCGCCTGCCTGCGCCCGGGAGAGGTGCCCGTGCGCGAACTCATCAACCGCCTTTACGACCGGGTGAAACCCGAGACGGAGACGCCCGTGCCCGCCGACGAGAGCCGCTTGAAGTGCGACCTGTGCGGCATCCCGCTGGAGAACCCGTTTCTACTGTCCTCCTCGGTGGTTGCCAGCACCTACGACATGTGCGCCCGGGCCTTCGAGGCCGGCTGGGCCGGGGCCTGCTTCAAGACCGTCTGCTCGCTGGACATCCACGAGGCCTCGCCCCGCTATTCGGCCGTCACCGGCGACAGCGGCGGGATCATGGGCTTCAAAAACATCGAACAGCTGTCTGACCACAGCGTGGCCGAGAACATGGAGATCTTCCGCCGATTGAAGGCGAAGTACCCCGCCAAGTTCATCCTGGCCTCCATCATGGGCCAGAACGAGGCGGAATGGGGCGAGCTTGCGCGGCTGTGCGAGGAAAACGGCGCGGACGCGGTGGAGCTGAACTTCTCCTGCCCCAACATGGCCGAAGGCGGCCTGGGCTCGGACATCGGCCAGGTGCCGGAGCTGGTGGAGCGGTTCACCGCCGCCGCCA
>CAMVBO010000072.1 GCA_947165745.1 uncultured Clostridia bacterium
GAAGCCATCCGGGCGCTGAACCGGGACACGCGCGACAACGACAGCATCACCGACGTGCTGTCCTTCCCCACCGTCGCCTATCCCGCCGGAAAGACCGCCCGCGACTGCCCAAGGCGGCTGGCCCGGGAGTTTGACCCCAGCATGGGCTGCGCCAACCTGGGCGACTGCGTAATCAATCTGAACCGCGCCAGGCAGCAGGCGGAGGCGTACGGCCATTCGTTAAAGCGGGAGCTGAGTTACCTGACCGCCCATTCCGCCTTTCACCTGATGGGCTACGACCACATGAACGAGGAGGAAAAGCGCGAAATGCGTAAAATGGAGGAAAGGGCTCTGGGAACCATCGGCATCACGCGCCAGGAATGCGATATCAGCGACGTCCGGCTGTTTGAGCTGGCCTGCGAGGCCATGCAGATGAGCTACAGCCCCTATTCTCACTTCAAGGTGGGTGCCTGCATCCTCGCCGAGGACGGGCGCACCTTCAAGGGCTGCAATTTTGAAAACGCCAGTTACGGCGCGACGATCTGCGCCGAGCGCTGCGCGGCAGGCAACGCCATTTCAAGCGGTGTGCGGCGCTTCAAGGCCATCGCCGTGGTGGGCTCCACCGCCGTGGCCTGGCCCTGCGGCATCTGCCGCCAGGTGCTGCGGGAATTTTCAGACACCAGCCTGCCCGTGATCGTGGGTCAATTCGGCAAGGGCTATACCGTCAAGACGCTGGGCGAGCTGCTGCCGGAGGGCCTGACCCCGGAGGATCTGGGCGTTGATACCAAAATCGATTAGAGTCTGTTTCTAAATTCGGAACGATGCATTTTCGGCGTCTTGAACTGCATTTCTGTGTTGATTTTCCTTGACTTGCATCCACGGGCCTGCCGGCCCCATCTCGCTGAAAACAGTCCGCTGGACTGTTTTCCGGGCGCTCGATGCCACTAAGCCTGCGGAAAATCGCCTTGAAATGCAGCCCAATCCACTCGAAACTGCACATTCCTCATTTTAGAAACACACTCTAGAGTGTGGACTGAAATGGCTCAAAAGCCCAAAGATTCATTCAGCCGTTCATTCCCGATTGTTCATTCTACCTGATACGGAGGATATCATCATTGACAAACGATAAAGTGTTTCGTTCCGGCTTCGTGGCCATACTCGGCCGGCCGAACGTGGGCAAATCCAGCCTGATGAACCGCTTTGTGGGCGAAAAAGTCGCCATCATCTCCAACCATCCCCAGACCACGCGCAACAAGCTGCTGGGCGTGTCGACGGGCGAGGACTGGCAGATCGTATTTGTGGACACCCCCGGCTTGCACAAGCCCCGCACGAAGCTGGGCGAGTTTATGGTCAAGAGCGCCGAGGACGCCAAGGAAGGCGTGGACGCGGTGCTGTGCGTGGTGGACGGCCAGCACATCGGCGCGGGCGACATGGCCATCTTGCAGGACCTGGCGAAGATGCGCTGCCCGAAGTTCCTGGCGGTAAACAAAATCGACATCGTGCCGGAGGAAAAGCTGTTCCCCCAGCTCAACCAGCTGCACGACATCGGCTTTGACCAGATCGTGTCCACCTCCGCGCGCACGGGCGAAAACGTGGATTTGCTGATGAGGCTGCTGATCGAGGCCATGCCCGAGGGGCCAAAGTACTTCCCCGACGACATGATCACCGACCAGCCGGAGCGGGTCATGTGCGCGGAGATCATCCGGGAGAAGGCGCTGCGCAACCTGCGGGACGAGGTGCCCCACGGCATCGGCGTGGAGATGCTGCAGATTCAAAAACTGTCCGACAACCTGACCGAGATCCACGCCAACGTGTACTGCGAACGGGCCAGCCACAAGTCCATCATCATCGGCAAACAGGGCGCGATGCTGCAAAAGATCGGCAGCGAGGCCCGCGCTGACATTGAGCGGCTGTTGGGCACGAAGGTGATGCTGAAGCTGTGGGTGAAGGTGCGCGAGGACTGGCGCAACCGCGCGGGCGATTTGCGCACGCTGGGTTACGAGGAATAGCGCATGGCCTCCTTCACCACCCCCGCCATCGTCATCCGTCGCGCGGATTACAGCGACTATGACCGCATGATCACGCTGTTCTCGCCGGAGCTGGGCCGCGTGGAGGCCATCGCAAGGGGCTGTCGCAGGCCGAAGTCGCCGCTGGTAAACGCCGTTGAGCCCTTCACCAGCGGCGAGTTCCAGCTGTTCAGCCACCGCGAGCGCAATGCGCTGGAACAATGCCAGATCTCCGAGAGCTACTTTGAACTGCGGTCGGACTACGACCGGCTGCGCCATGGCGCATACTGGCTCAAGCTGCTGGACGTCGCCATTTTGCCGGATACCCCCGCGCCGGAGCTGTTCATCGTCACGCTGCGGGCGCTGGCGCACCTGAACTACGGCGAATTGCCGCCGGAGCTCACGACCTTCGCCTTCGAGTGCCACTTCATGCGGCTGATGGGCCTTTCGCCCAGGATGGACGCCTGCGTGCGCTGCGGAAAGCCCGTCGACGGCGACGCCTTTTTCGATGCGGACCTGGGCGGTGTGGTGTGCCGGGATTGCGCGGGGCATCCCACCCAGGCCTGGCAGCCGATCTCCCCCGTCAGCAACGGTGCGCGGCGGATCCTGATGAAGACGCCCCGCACCCAGTTTGACAAATTCCAGCTTTTGAACGACCGGCCGGAGTGGCCCGAAGCCGCGCGGCTGATGCGCAGCCACGTGAACCTGCGGATGCACATGGAGAAGTTCGCTCCACCGTTGGTCGAATCCGTTAGAGAAGTTAAACCACAGTAAAAATTTGGGGTTCACAAACCCCATTTTTTATTGTATAATAGGTGTGTAGTGTGATAGGAAAATCATACCGATCATTTTAAGGAGGATTCATCCATGAAGAAGTTTGTCTGTTCCGTCTGCGGCTACGTCCATGAAGGCGACGCCGCTCCCGAATTCTGCCCCGTCTGCAAGGCTCCCGCCAGCAAGTTCATCGAGCAGGCCGAGGAGATGACCTGGGCCGCCGAGCACGTGGTCGGCGTGGCGCAGGGCGCTCCCGAGGACATCATCGCTGATCTGCGCGCCAACTTCACCGGCGAGTGCAGCGAGGTGGGCATGTACCTGGCCATGAGCCGCGTGGCCTATCGCGAAGGCTATCCGGAGATCGGCGAGTACTGGAAGACCGCCGCCTTCGAGGAGGCCGAGCACGCCGCGAAGTTCGCCGAGCTGCTGGGCGAGGTGCTGACCGACAGCACCGAGAAGAACCTGAAGATGCGCGTGGAAGCCGAGAACGGCGCCACCGCCGGCAAGACCGACCTGGCCAAGCGCGCCAAGGCCCTGAACCTGGACGCCATCCACGACACCGTGCATGAGATGGCCCGCGACGAGGCTCGTCACGGCAAGGCGTTCGCCGGCCTGCTGAAGCGGTATTTCGGGAAGTAAGCACATCCTGTCACTCATTTAAGATTTTAGGAGGAGAATACAAATGCTGTCCAAGAACCCAATTCTGAACGGTATCCTGACCTTTATCCTTGGCGCTGCTGGTGTCGCGTTGTTCAATTTCGTGATGAGCCTGATCAAAAAGACCAGCTTTATGCAAGAGATCGGCAGTCGCGCAGATCTGGTCATCGATGTGATTATCTGCGTCGTCTGCGGCGTTTTGGGTTATATGCAGGCGAAGAAGGCCGCGAAGTAGCATTCCCACAGATGTACCTTCCGGGATCTGCTGAAGCGGTATTTCGGGAAGTAATAGAACAGTCTCACCCATGAAAAAGGCGGCATCAGCCGCCTTTTTGTCATACCTTCACCACCACCGGCTTGCCGGGTTCAACGTCGCTGACGCTGTCCACGGGGACGGCGTAGCGCTTGCCGATGTCCCAGGCGGTTTCGCCGGCGTCGGGCCAGCGGATGACGATGCCGGGGCGGCGCGTCAGGTCGTCGTCCTCCTCCACCTCCTCGACCACCTCCACGGCCTCGCGGCGGCGGGTCTGGCAGGCGATGGACAGGTTCAGCTTCATCTCAAGCCGATCGCTCATCAGGGCATTGGCCTCGGCGGAGAGCACCTGAATGTCGATCATCGATCGTTCGTTCAGGGTCTGGGGCACCGTGACAGAAAAGGGCAGCTCAGCCTCCGCCGCGGCGGGGATGTCTGAACCGCCGGGCAGATAGAGCACCCGGACCTCAATCACGCCGTCGATGCGCCCCTGGCCGTTCTCCCCGCGCCACTCGCCGATGACGGGCATAGCCTTGACGGCGATGACCGTGCCGACGCCCGGCGCGTTTTCCCCCAGCAGCACCGTGCCGCGCACCACGTCGCTGACGCGCAGCTGGCTGGCCTGGGCGCACAGGCGCAGGGTCTCATGGTCCACGTCCAGGGACGCGCCCTGGGTGGCATAGACGTCGGTCAATGCGCTTGCCCGGTCCGTGGCGTTGGCCAGCACCCGGACGCGCACCTCCGCTTCACAGGCAAGGCGCATATCGCCATCCTCTCCCGCCGGCTCCACCTGGCTTCGGATTGCGCGCAGGTCGCACTCCGCGAATACGTCGCCGGTCAGCCATTCCGGCAGCTCCACCAGCTGATCCAGCGCCATGGGATAGCGCACCACCACCGCGGGCCTGCCCGCCACGCCGCTGGAGACCAGCGTTTCCACCAACAGGCGTCCCTTCACCCGCACGCCGCCCAGGTCCGGCGTCGCGCTTTCGATCTCGATGGCCGCCCAGTCCATCAGCGATGTCCTTGCGTCAAGCGCGGCGGGCAGCGCCACGGCGTCCCGCGCCAACGCAAACTCCGTCGCCTCCGCCGCCAGCTTGACCGACATGATCTCCCGGAAGGCGGTTTGCAGGCCCTCCGCGCCGCTGACGCCGGTGATGACCTGGGCGGGCGTCAGGCGCAGCACCTGGGCGGACAGGTTGCAGGTGATCTGAAAGATCATGTGGCCGTTTTCATACCTCGCGTCCACATGCACCGCCTCGCCCCACACCCGGCAGAGCATGCCCGGCTGCGTGCCGGGAATCTCGATGACATGGTTCAGCGTGGTCTGTGCCGCGAGAGCCTTGAGGGTGCTCTCCTCCCCCTGCCTGTAGGCCGCCTGGCAGCTGACGGTTCCCTCCAGCACCACGCGGTCCGATTGCAGGTCCGCCTGGGAGATATAAAGGCTGGCGTCCGCCAACAGCGGCTCGATGGCGTCCCGGCCCGCGCCGGGAACCAGCGCCTCCGCCCGCACCAGCACCTGCGCGTCGCGCGCCCCGATCAGGTTCTCCAGTTCCAAGGTTTGCCGGTCTGTCTCCAGCGCCATAAAAACCCCTCCTGTCCGCTTCGATCAATGGATGATATGCGGACTTGGAGGGGTTTTATCCGTATTTCGAGCGCAACTCAATCAATTAGGTTCGAGCGCAACTCAATCAATTAGGAATGAGGAGTGAGGAACGAAAAAGCCACAGCCCTGTCGCCATTCATTCCTCATTCCTAATCATCCAAGGGCGTTCTTCACGTAATCCAGCATCGCGCCCTTCTCCACGCAGTCGGTGAAGCGGGCCTCCTTGCTGCGCAGCGCGGCAAGGGCGGCAGGCACGGGCACGCCGGTGGTCTCATGGAGAAGGTCCATCGCGCCGAAGCCGCTGTCCGGCTGGGCGTCGGAGATGGCGGAGAGCACATCACGGCTGAACTTGTAGGGCGAGGCCGTGGACAGCACCACGTTCACCCAGCCGTTGTCCTCGCTGGCCTTGAAATCCTCCATCACGGCCCAGCCCACGGCGGTGTGGGTGTCCATCAGGTATTCATGTTCCCGCCAGACGCGGCCTATGGCGTCCAGGGCCTTCGCGTCGTCGGCGCAGCCCGCGCTGAAATGCTCGCGCATGGTTTCCATCAGCTTTTCAGGCGCGGTATAGATGCCCTTGTCCCGCAGATCCGCCATCAGCGCGGCCACGAGGTCGAAATCCCCGCCGGAGGCCAGGAACAGATAGCGCTCCAGGTTGCTGGACACCAGGATATCCATGGATGGCGACGCGGTCTTGTAGAATTCCCGGCGACGGTCATAGACGCCGGTGTTGATGAAGTCGGTGAGCACGTTGTTCGCGTTGGAGGCGCAGACCAGCTTCGCCACCGGCAGGCCCATGCGACGGGCAAACTCGCCGGCCAGTATGTCGCCGAAGTTGCCCGTGGGCACCACGAAGTTCACCGGGTCGCCCAGGCGGATCTCGCCGCGCAGCACAAGGTCGCAATAGGCTTTGAAGTAGTAAGCCACCTGGGGCGCGAGACGGCCGATATTGATGGAATTGGCGCTGGACAGGCGCGCACCCTGTTTTGCGGCCCAGCCGTACTGCTGATCGTCGGCAAAGATGTTCTTCACGCCGGTCTGGGCGTCGTCAAAGTTGCCCTTCACGGCGCACACACCCACGTTGCCGCCCGCCTGGGTGACCATTTGCGCCTTCTGCACATCGCTGACGCCGCCGTCCGGATAGAACACGATGATGCGCGTGCCGGGCACGTCGTGGAAGCCCTCCAGGGCCGCCTTGCCGGTATCGCCGCTGGTGGCGGTGAGGATCACGATCTCCTCCTTCACGCTCAGCTTGTCCCGAGCGGCGGTGATCAGCCGGGGCAGCACGGACAGCGCCACGTCCTTGAAGGCGGAGGTGGGGCCCCGAAACAGCTCCAACACAAAGTCGTCCCCCACCTTTTCAAGGGGCGTCAGGTCCTCGGTCTCGAATTTGCCCTCGTAGGCGGCATCGATCAGCGCGCGCATCTCCTGGGGCGTGAAGTCGTTGAGGATCTTCCCGATCACCTCGGCGGAGATCTCCACGGCGCTCATGTTCAAAAGGCTGCCCACGTCCACCTGCATCTGGTCAAAGTCTACGGGCGTGTAAAGGCCGCCGTCCGGCGCGATGCCCTTCAAAACAGCCTCGGTGGACGACGCTGTGAAATCCCTGCACCTGGTCGAATAAAAAACCATATCGAATCCCTCAATCCCTTTAAAACATGTTTTCACTATTATATATGACTTGCGGCGGTTTCGTCAATCGTTGGCGCGCGATTTTATCGTGCGGCGCTTTCCTTCAGCGCCGCCTCGATCTTATCCAGGAAGACCTGGGCGGAAAAATCCCCCTTGTAGCCATAGTCCACCTTCTCGTCCCTCAGCAGCCAATCAACGTCGATATCGGAAGCATCACTAAATACCTTCATCCAGCGGCTGTCGTAGTAGGGCAGCCGCGCAACGTCCGGGAAATTCGTCAGCAGCTTCTTATTGTATATCACCGCTTCCTTGTAGCGAATCGTGGCCCCCGTGTTCAGCGCAGCCACGATATCCAGCAGACAGCGGGCCTTTCTGGACTCCTCCACCACCTCGGGATAGGGCCGCCAGTTCATCAGCGAGACTGCCGTACTGTTGTAATCCCTGCCGTTTTCTCCGACGACGATGAGCTTTGACGAGACACCCTCTGCATCCAGCTTCCTTCGGATGTCCGACAACAGGTTTTCGCGTCGCTTGTCGCGCCCGCTGAAATAGACATCGTATTCCACGGGGACATCCACCGTCTTGTCCGGAGCGCTCCACACGGGGCTTTCGATATAGTCATAGCCGTATTTTTCGGCGTCATTGAAGTCGTATGTGCCCACGCAGTCGAATCTCTTGAGATAGTCCGTCACCTGTTTCACGCCGCAATGGTTGATCAACGCCGTGCGCTCCACGCCGTCGATCAGATAGTAAACCAGCTTGCAGTCGGTGCACTTG
>CAMVBO010000073.1 GCA_947165745.1 uncultured Clostridia bacterium
CAGGGACTGCCGGTGGCACGGCATCCTGCGGCAGGAGCGGCCCCACGCCGGCCTGTTTGAATTCTGCGGCTATTACGGCAGCGTCGCGGAGTTCCTCGACCTTTCGGAAGCGGCGTGGATGGACAAACTGTTGGAGGGCTGCCAGAGAGTCGGGCGCAGCACCAGCGACGCGCGCGGCCTGTTCCATTCCTTCCGGGACTGCCGGGCGCAGATGGTCCGCCTCTTTGAAGACCTGCTGGACATGGCCGGCGACCCCTGCCTGAAGTGGGAGATCGCCTTTGAGTTCCGGCTGAAGCGCTCCCGGCGCGTGCGCATCTACGCGGACGTGCTCGTCATCACGGAGGACAAGGTGTTCTCGCTGGAATTCAAGATGAAGGACGCCGTCGACCCGGAGGACGTGGCCCAGGCGGCAAAGTACTGCCCGTACCTGGAGATCGTGTTCGGGCCGGATTACGAGGTGCTGCCCGCCCTGGTGCTCACCGGCGCGAGGGAATACTTCGACTTCGCCGCCATCGGCCGCAGCGGCTTCATCCTGCCGGTCTGCTCCGGGGACATGCTGTTCAACGTGTTCGACGAATACCTGGGATTCCTGAACGACAACGACGGATAGAAAGCGAGGCAACGAAAATGCGCGAACCCGACGCCCGCGCCAACCACAGAAGCGGGTACAACTGCGCCCAATCGGTCACGGCGGCCTTCGCGGAGGAACTGGGCGTCTCCCGCGACAGCGCAGCGAGTTCGGCCCCCCGCCCCCGGTCGGAGGGCGGCAAGTGCGGGGCTTATCTGGCGGGCTGCCAGCTGCTTTCCCGGCTCAAGCCCGACGCGGTGGAGGCCTTCAAGGCCCGCTTCCTGGAGGAAAACGGCGCCGTGGACTGCGTCAGGCTGCGCCTGGCGGGCAAGCCCTGCAACGACCTGGTGGGCTGCGCGGCGCGGCTGGTGGAGGAGCTGGCGGGGCCGCCGCGCTGACCGCCTGAATTCTCATCCCTTTTTAATGATTCTATCCTTGTGTTCTCATCCTCCGGTGCTATAATGCCACTGTCATCCGGAAAACACAACCACATTTCAGGAGGGAAAAACACAATGTACACCGAGAAGAAGGACAAGGTCGCCGCGATTTTCAGCTATCTGGGCTGGCTCTTCTGGATCGTCGCCTTTATCATCCGCAACAAGGACGACCAGCTTTCGCGCCACCATCTGAACCAGGGCTTCATCCTGGCCGTCGCCGGCTCGATCACCGGCATTATGACCCGCTTCCACGGGCTGATCCGCCACGCCGGCAGCCTGCTCAGCCTGGGCGTGCTGGTGCTGGCCATCATCGGCATCGTCCGCGCCGCGAAGGGCAGCGACGAGCCCCTGCCGATCATCGGGGACATTAAGCTGATCTGAAAACGGCTTCAAAAGGCGCGCATCGTGCAATCACGATGCGCGCCTTTCGCTTTCCGCGCCGGCGCAATGAAGGCCACCGACAGCTTCACCTCCCGGCGGACAAAATGAGAGCGCCGTTATCATTTTCTAATGAATCCCTAATCCAGTTTTCTTGCCATCTCATTTTCGGCTGTTATAATGGGCCCATCAAATCGAACGGAGGAACAAAACCATGACACAGTATGAAATGACAGAGCAGCTTGCCGCCAAGTGTGACGTGACCCTGGAGGAGGCCATGACCGCCCTGGAGGCCAGCAACTGGAACACCCTGACGGCCACCCACCTGCTGGAGCAGGAAAAATTCCGCAGGATGCAGGAGCTGCACGAATACGCCGAGGGCGGCGCGGCTGCCGCGGTGCAGGCTGCCCCGGAGGAGAGCGCGGCGGACGAGGCCCCGGCGGAAGCGCCGGCTTCGACGAGTGAAAAAGCGGAGGCGGCCGAGCCCGCCAAATCCAAAAAGCGCTGCCACAGCCAGGGCCTTAAGAACCTGGGCGCGCACATCCGCCGGCTGGTGGCCTGCGGCAACCGCAACCGCTTCGCCGTCCACAAGGGCGACGAGCAGCTGCTGGCCATGCCCGTGACCGCGCTGGTGATTCTGATGCTGTGCGCCTTCTGGGTGTGCGTGCCGCTGCTGGTCGTCGGCCTGTTCGCGGGCTGCCGCTACAGCTTCTCCGGCAAGGAGCTGGGCCGAAAGGGCATCAACGACGCCCTGGACAAGGCCGCAGCCGCCGCCGATTCCATGAAGAAGAGCGTCGCGCGGGCCTGATAGCCGCGCCGCCGGGGCAATGCCCCGGACCCCACTTGGTGCCGCGCCGCCGAGGCATCGCCCCGGACCCCACTCGCTGCCGCGCCGGGGCATGAAATATTCCAGCACACAAGCGGCCGCGCAGCACAGCCAACCCCCGTGCGCCACTGATTCCAGCGCACGGGGGTTGCGTTTGCGGAGGATGGCCGCCGCGATCATAAACGCGTGGCCTGTGCCGCCCCTTACTCCACGGTCCGGCGGAAGTGATCCTCGCAGGCCTTTTCCAGCGCCTTCACGATGATCTTCAGCGTCCGAATGCGCGCGTACTTCTTGTCATTGGACTCGATGATGTGCCACGGGGCGTTTTCGGTGTTGGTCTTTTGCAGCATCTCGTCGATGGCTTCCTCGTACTGGGGCCACTTTTCCCGGTTGCGCCAGTCCTCGTCGGTGATCTTCCACTGCTTCTCCGGGGTGTTCTGGCGGTCGGTGAAGCGGGCCAGCTGGGTTTCCTGGTCGATGTGGATCCAGAACTTCAGCACCACCGCGCCCCAGTCCGTCAGCGCGCGCTCGAATTCGTTGATCTCGTTGTAGGCCCGCTTCCAGTCCCTATCGGAACAGAAGCCCTCCAGCCGCTCCACCATCACCCGGCCGTACCAGGTGCGGTCGAAGATGCAGATGTGGCCGGTGCGGGGCAGGCGCGTCCAGAAGCGCCAGAGGTACTGGCGGTTCAGTTCGTGGGGCAGCGGCGAGGCGATGGGGTGCACGTCGAAGCCGCGGGGGTCTAACGGATAGGCCACCCGGCGGATGTTGCCGCCCTTGCCGGCGGCGTCCCAGCCCTCATAGCACAGGATCACGGGGATCTTCCGGCGGTACAGCACGTTGTGCAGTTCGCTCAGGCGCTCCTGCAGCTTCTTCAGCTGCTTCTTGTACTCCTTGTCGTCGATCGTGGGCGACAGGTCCACCTCCGAAAGCTTCGGAATCGCCACCAGGGGGAATTCCTCGTCAAAGGGCTCGCCCACATAGCGGCCGTTTTTCAGACCCGCGTCGACCAGCTCCACCAGGTCCCGCATGGCGTCGCGCACGGCGTCCTTGCGCTTGATGCCGTTCAGGACGTGCCAGGGAATGACCTCCCCGGTCTTCTCCATGAAGCCCTCGTAGGCCTCCAGGAAGCGCTTGTACTCCCGGTGCTGCCACAGGTCGTCGTTGGTCACGCGCCACTCCGTGTCCGGGGACTCGGACAGCTTGCGCAGCCGCTTGAACTGCTCGTCCTTTTCGATGTGCAAAAACAGCTTCAGCACCAGATACCCGCCGTCGCGCAGCTGGCGCTCAAATTCGTTCACCTGGCGAATCCGGCGACGGAACTCTTCCTTGGTGATCTCGTGGCGCAGGAACTTCTGCACCGCGCCCTCCATCCAGCCGGAATCCAGGAAGGTGATCTTGCCGTTCTGGGGGATGGCCTTCACATACTGGTACAGGAACGGATAGCGCTCCTGGGTCTCCGGCACGACGGCCGGAGAGACGACGCTGTAGAAGCGGGGGTCGATCTCGCTGATCAGCTCCTTGATCAGGCTGCCCTTGCCCGCAGCGGCCCAGCCCTCGATCAGCACGATCACCGGCAGCTTCGCGTCACGGATCATCTGCTGCTGGGCCAGCAGCCTGGCCCGGAGTTCCTTGATCTGCGCCTGGACGACTTTCTTGTCCTCCGGCTTCTTCGTCTCTTGTTCCTTCAACATGGATAACCGCCTCCTCTGCCGTCGATCAGCAAATTGTCTTATGTCATTCCTGCCCATCGGCCCCTTTGGCCGCGATCTGTTCCACCAGCGCGCGCTGCTCATACAGCACGCAGCCGCCCACGTGGTCGTTGTCCAGCACGCCGCCCTCCCGAAGCGCCGTGAACAGCGGGGATTGCAGCGCCCCCCGCACGCCCATGTCGCGCACGTTCACATCCGAATAGGGCGAAAACGGGCAGGGCTCCGCGCCGCCGTGGGAGTTGATGTGGAAAAAACCCCGGCCCGCCGCCATGCAGCCCTCGTCCGCCTTCTCGTCCCCCGGGAAGGCCAGCGCGATCAGCTCCGGGAAGACCCTGCGAAGCGACTGGGTCGCCTCCAGCAAAAAGGCCCGCTCCCCGTCGCCGGGGGCCAGGTACCGCACCTCCTCCGTCATGGGCACATATTCGATGAAGATGGCCAGCTTGCAGCCCCGGTCGACCAGCCGGCGCATGAACTCCGGCGAGGTGACCGCGTGGATGTTCTCGGTAGTCACGGTGATGGACGCGCCGAACAGCAGGTTTTTGGCGTGCAGCCGGTCCATGGCGGCGATCAGCCGGTCGTAGACGCCCTCGCCCCGCCGCGCGTCGGTGATCGCCCGATCCCCCTCGATGCTCATCACGGGGATCAGGTTGCGGCACCTGTCCAGCTGGGCGAAGACCTTGTCGTCCATATAGGTGCCGTTGGTGAAGATCGGGAACAGCAGGTTCTTCATCTGCCCCGCCGCCTCGATCACGTCCCAGCGCAGCAGCGGCTCGCCGCCCGCCAGCATGATGAAGCTGACGCCCAGGTCCTCCGCCTCCCGGAAAACCGCCTTCCACTCCTCCGTGGTCAGCTGCTTCACCGGCTCGGCGTCCACCGTCGCCTCGTTGCAGCGGGAATAACAGCCGGCGCAGTGCAGGTTGCAGGCGCTGGTGATGCTGGCGATCAGGAAGGAGGGCACGTGCAACCCCTCCTTCTCCAGGTCCAGGCGGCGCTTGGTGGCCTTGGCGGCGGCCGCCGCGAACTTGACCATGAAGGCGCTCCCCCGGGGATCCCGCAGCGTGGCCTTCAGCGTGTCCGCCACGATCCTCTCGACGCCCTTGGCGATGTGCTCCTGAAGATTGAAACTCTGGCTCAATTTCCATGCCTCCTTGTGCTTCATCGTCAGCGGTTGATTCAACTATATCGAAGATGCTTGTGCTTGTCAATGGCCAATCGCGCCGGATATCCACCGCTCCAGCACTTCGTCGTCGTACTCCACCCGATCGGAAAACGCCCTGGCCCGCTCCGCGAGCGTGGACAGCTCGCCGTCCGTCCAGCCGGAGACGATCTGTTCATAGGCGCGCCGGATGAAATCGACGCGCGCCTCCAGGCGGCCGTCGTACAGCGCGTCCGGCAGGTGGCGAAAGATCAGCGTCTCCATCAGCCGGGCCCGGGGTCCCTCCTCCTCGATGGAGGCCAACCAGCGCCCGCGCAGGTCGAAGAGGTATTCCTCGTCCTCCGTCATCGCCTCCGCGCCGTCGCCCTCCAGGCGGATCAGCCGCAGGGGGCGCGGCCAGGACAGGATCAGCCGCGCGGCCGCCTCGCAGACCAGGCCCAGGCCCATCTCCACCCGGTCGGAAAAGTAGTTTCGGAACCGGGGGTGGTCCCGGCAGATCTGGCAGAGCGCGCCCTCGCCCTCGCGCAGGATGAGCCGGCACAGGTTGTCGCCGTTCAGCAGCGGGCAGCGCCCGTCCTCCGTCAGCACGAAGTGGGGCGTGCCCTCCCGGCTGATGCCGCGCCGCAGGCGTTCACCGAACGCGCCGGGCAGGCGGTCATAGCGGGCAAGGCTCTCCTCGTCGATGTCGATCTCCCAGCCCGCGCAGCAGGTGTGGCCGCACGCCGAGGCGGCGCAGCGAAAGGAGGGATAGTATTCGGGCACATAGACGTTCATGGCGTCACCCCGCGTTTCTCTTGTGTTCTTTACGGTGCTTTCCAACTGCAAAGCCGCTTGTGTCCGGTGGGCCTCTATGGTATGATAGGCATGCAGGCGCCGCGCGAGACCGTCGGGAAGGATGGAGCCTGAAGGACCGATTCGGCATCAACATCAAGCGATACTGCCGGGCGGACGCGCCGCGCCGGAAGCCGCCCTGACGACGGGGCCGTTCCATCGACAATACCACGGGAGGGTCAAGCCATGCACACGCAGGAAGTCCTATTCTCCGTCTACACCCGTCCGGTCGACCCCGACGCCTATCCGGCGGGGCTGGCCAACGCCGTTCACCTGGCCTTTCAGCGCCCCGGCGGGGAGAGATGTCCACTGAACCGGAACTACGGCGTGCTGTTCGCCCCGGGATATATCTCAGCCGAGGACACCATCGTGCCGCTGGGCGTGCGCGAGCCCCGCGTCTTCGCCATGGAGGGCGGCTGGTTTGGCATCGCGGGCCGCCTGGTGTTTGAAAGCGGCGAACCGGCCGCGCGCCCGTCCGGTGACGCCTTCCTGTGGAGGACCCGGGATTGGATCCGCTTTGAGGAAATCGGCCCGGTGGACGGGGCGTCGCTGTCCAAATACGCGCCGGCGGAGGCCCTGGCCGTGCCGGATGAGATCGCCGAACCGGCCATCGCCTGGTGGAGCCCGATCCGGCAGGCGGAGCTCCGGCTGCCGCGGGAAGCCGTCGTCCGCGCCCCGTCCGACCTGGCCGATATTCGCGCCGAGGTCCTCTACAGCGACGGCTCGCGCGCGCTCAAGCGGGTGCTGTGGGACGCCGATTCCGTGGACTTCGCCGCGCCCGGCGTCTATGCCGTCAAGGGCCGCATCCAGCGGCAGGCCTTCCCCTTCCCGCTGGCGAAGGGCTACGGCGACCCGGTCGTCTTTCCCTGGGAGGGAAAGTGGTACTTCCTGGGCACCAACGACAACCTGGACGACATTGGGCTGTATGTCCGGGAGGCGGACTGCGTGGCGGGCCTGTTCGCGCCGGGGGTCGAGGAGCACCTGATCCTGCCCTTCGACCCGCAGCGCGGCTTCGAGCAGACCTTCTGGGCGCCGGAGTGGCACCTGATCGGCGGTGAGGCCTACATCCTGTTCGCGGTCAGCGGGCACACCTGGGGCCCTCAGTGCCACCTGATGAAGCTGAAAAAGGGCGGCAGCGTCATCCGCGCCGAGGATTGGGAAGACCCCGTGCCCGTCGTCCGGGCGGACGGCAGCCCCCTCTCCACCGACGGCATCACCCTGGACATGACCTGCGTGCAGGCCCAGAGCGGCGCCTACATGGTCTGGTCCTACCGCCGGCACATCGGCACGCCCATGGACACCGGGTCCATGCTGTACATCGCCACCGTCGACCCGCGGGAGCCCTGGCGACTGACCAGCGAGCCCGTGCTGCTCACCCGGCCCCTTTACGGCTGGGAAAACGTGGCCGGCACCATCAACAACGAAGGTCCCCACGCCCTGATCCATGAAGGCACGGTCTACCTGGCCTACTCCGGCGGCTCCGCCAACGCCTACACCTACGCCCTGGGCCTGCTCACTGCGAACGGGGCGGACGATCTGCTGAAGCCGTCGTCCTGGAAAAAGAGCATCCCGCCGGTGCTGTCGTTCTACTCCGTGCCCGGCGAATACGGGCCGGGCCACCATTCCTTCTACGAAAACG
This sequence comes from uncultured Clostridia bacterium, assembly GCA_947165745.1. The sequence goes on from CAMVBO010000073.1 coordinate 7,548, forward strand.
GGCTGGGCGAGTGGATGATCGCCTATCACGGGGAGACGGGCCTGCACGAGCACCTGCGCTGCGACGGCATCCGCCGGGTGCACTTCCG
>CAMVBO010000074.1 GCA_947165745.1 uncultured Clostridia bacterium
GAGGGCGTCGGCTCCGCCGAGATCGCTCTGCCCGTGGATTGATATTCCATCTAATATAGGAAACGGCAAATATTCCCCGCTTCGCACGGACACTATCCCGGGTGAAGCGGGGGATCTTTTCATATTTGAATGACAAGGGATTCTCGCGCAATTCCAATACAAAACAATAAAATGTTAATCCTTTTTAACAATCCTTGAATATGCCTCAAATGTTTTTGCCATATAATAATGCCATCTCCATCGCATCGAGGTGAGAGCCGTGAAGCCGGTCGTCAGGAAGATCATCTACGCCGCGTTCATCCTTGGAACGCTGGCGGTCGTGCTGTTCCTGGCGGTTCAGAGCGGCGATCTGGAGTCGTCCATCGAGGCGATCGGAAACATCCCGGTGCGATATGTGGCGGTGGGCGTGCTGCTGACCTTCGGCGCGATTTTCGCCCAGGCCCTCAGCGCCCGTTCGGGGCTCAGGGCCATGGGGCACCACATCGGCCTGGTCACCATGTTCCGCATCTCCATTCTCGGAGAGTTCTATTGCTACATCACGCCCGGCGCGACCGGCGGGCAGCCGATGGTCATCTATCAGCTGTACAAGCGAAAGATTCCCGTGGGGGACGGCACGTCGGTCCAGCTGGTGCACCACCTGTTCTTCCAGCTGGCGCTGACGATCATCACCACGGCGCTGGGCGTGATGTATCGGGATTTCATACTGGCGCAGGTCGGGCCGAGTTTGCCGGTTCTGATCGTGGGCTACTGCTTTAACCTGATGGTGGTGGTGCTGCTGTTGACGCTGTGCCTGACCCGCAGGCCCGTGCGCTGGGCAGTGGGGATGGTGGCGCGGCTTGGCGAGAAGCTGCGCATCCAAAAACTGGCGGAGCTGCGCGAAACGATGCTGGACACCGCCGACCAGTTCTACAAAGCCACCCAGAAGATCAAGCGCAACAAGCTGGAGATCGTTCGCCAACTGGTCATCGGCGCGATGCGGGTACTGTCGCTGAACAGCGTGATGTACTTCGTCCATCGCGGCCTCGGCCTCTCCGGCGTCAGCTATGGACAGCTGTTGGCCATGAGCGTCATGCTCTACAATTCCGCGGCCTACGCGCCCATGCCCGGGGCGTCCGGCGCCCAGGAGGGCGTGTTCGCGCTGTATTTCGCGGCGCTGTTTCCCGGCGGACATCTGTTCTCGGGCATGCTGGCCTGGCGATTCATCACCTTCTACCTGGTGCTGGCCGTGGGCGTCTTTGTGATGCTGAGCATGGGCGCGAACCGACAGGAGAAAGAGGTGGAGGCGCTGAACCGCAAGGAGCACAGCCAGGAGTTGAATTGACGTATGACACAAAGACGCAGGCGCCGCATCGCGGCGCCTGCGTCTTTGTCATTCGCGCGGCTATACGTTCAACGGGTAGAAGCAGACGCTGAATCTCAGGCTTCCATCGGCGAAGAAGGCGATGCCGTCGGCGGACAGGTCGGTGTAAATCGTGGCGGACATCACCTTTTCGCCGTCGCCCACGAACACCTCCACGCTGTAGCGGTCCAGGATCAGCCGTAGCTTCAGCCGCCCGCGCTCGTGGCTCATCTTGGCCCTGCGCTGGTGGATGATCGCCCGGCGGGAGCCGGAGAACTTTCGGTCCACCTTCAGCACCGACTCGCCGGGCCGGAAGCTGACGGTGGTGTGAAATTGGCCGTTTTTCGCGAAGCGCACCGCGAATCGGTTGAAGGGGCTCTCTCCGGGCTCCAGCTCGATCTCCATGTCCGCCGTGCGCCCGGAGACGCCGGGCAGGGTGATCTCGCCGTCTGAAATTGCGATATGCCTGTGGACCACCGCTTCACCGCGCAGCGCTTCCAGCTCGCGCAGCGGCTTTTGCACCAACAGGCCGTTTTTCACGGACAGCTCCCGGGGCAGGCTCATCTGGCCAAACCAGGGCGTGGACGGCGTGTGCAGGTTGCAGGTGTCCCAGTTCTGCATCCAGCCGATCATTACCCGGCGGCCGTCCGGCGTCAACAGCGTCTGCGGCGCGTAAAAGTCGATGCCGTAGTCGACGGCGTGGTCGGCTGTTTCCAGAAACGCGCCGGTCTCCCGGTCATACTCGCCCAGCAGGTAAAAGGTGCCGTTGCCGTTGTGGTACTCAAAGCCCCTGGGCAGCATATCCTGGGCGCTGCCCAGCAGCACGTATCGGCCATCCAGCTCGAAGAAGTCCGGACATTCCCACATTCGGCCCAGCCGGCCCCCGTTTTCCGCCAGCGCGCCCAGGTATTCCCAACGGGTCAAATCCTCGCTGCGATACAGCAGCATTCGCCCGCCGACGCCCGCGTGGTCGTTGGCGATCAGGGCGCGATAGCTGCCGTCCGCCGCCTGCCAAATTTTGGGGTCCCGGAAGTCGTAGCGGCTGCCACCCTCGGGCAGGTCCGCGGCGGTGATGACCGGATTGCGTGGCCATTTCGCATACTCCACGCCGTCGCCGAAGGCCAGGTTCTGGGTCTGCACCTTGCGGGGCGCGCCGTCCGCGCCGATCTCCTCCGATACCCCGGTGTACATCAGCGCGTGGCGGCCGTCGGGTAGCGCGATGGCGCTGCCGGAAAAACAGCCCTCTCGGTCGTAGGGCATGTCCGGCGCCATGGCGCAGGGCAGGTGCCGCCAGTCGAGCAGGTCCTTCGACACCGCGTGGCCCCAGTGCATCGGCCCCCAGTGGGAGTCATAGGGGTGATATTGATAGAACAGGTGATACTGTCCGCCATACCAGCTGAACCCGTTGGGATCGTTCATCCAACCGACGCGGGCGGACAGGTGAAAGCCGGGCCGATCCTTCGGCGCGATGGCGCGCTCATGCTCTTCTTCAAAGCGCCTCGCGTCCCGCAGCATTTGGCTCATTTGTCAGCACATCCTTTTGTTGTTGAATCCAGCATACTGTCCTGAAGCGCGTCCACGATGGTTTCCACCACCTTCGTGGCCTTCCGCTGGCAGATTTCCGGGGCGTAGGGGAAGGTGTAGGACACGTCGGCGGCCTCCAGCAGCGGCAGGTCGTTGATGGAATCGCCGATGCCGTACAGGGTGATGTCCCCGTAGGCGTCCCGCATGTGCTCCCGCAGCGCCTCGACGCCCTTTCCCTTGCTGCATCCCCTGGGGGCGATGTCGATTTCGACCACGTTCTGGAACGCCTCGACCTTGTCGCCGAAGCGGCGGTTGATGTCCGCTGACAGCCGGGCCGCGTCCTCCAGGCTCTCCGTGTGGACGCTCACCTGGTGGATGAGGCCCTCGGGCGCGTCGTCCACACCGGTGATGACGTAGTACTTTCCGGGGTAGTCCATCTTTGAAAACACGCAGATTTCGCCCTCCACATCCAGCGTCAGACGATAGCCCTTGGGGTTCAACTCCCGCACCAGGGCGTCCGCCACATCCCGGTCCACGCCCTGCTTCAATATGGGCCGCATATCGCCGTCCACGATGTTCGCGCCGCTGGAGGTGATGTAGAAGTCCGGCTTCACGAGCCCGGTGATGAAGGGCGTCAGCCCGCCCACCTGCCGCCCGGTGCACAGGCCGAACAGGTGCCCGGCGGCCTGGTATTGGCGGATCTTCTCCACGTTTTCCGGCGGCAGCTTCACGTCCGCCTTGTAAAAGTACAGCGTGCCGTCAAAGTCGCTGGCAAAGACTTTTTTCATGTTGGAAACCTCCAAATGGAATTTTACGGATGCGGTTCACGGTTGTGGGCAACGGATTCTTCGGCTTCGTTTCGGCTTTGTCTCAACGCCGCTCAGAATGACAGTACACATGACCGTTGTCATCCTGAGCGGATTGGCAGCGGCGTCGAAGGACCTGCACGCTTCTCAGCAGCCCATTACACCACAAATTCGTCCGTCACGGCCTTCTTCATCGTCCAGATCTTCAGCGCCAAGCCCTCGCTGGCGCTGTAGTGGAACTCGGTCTCCGTGGGGTAGGTGTGGGCGGTGAACACGGCCTCGCCGTCATTGGCGAATATTTCCGTGGTGCTGTGGTCGATGAAGATCTGCAGCTTCCTGAGCGGCTCGTCCAGCGGCATCTCCAGCACCTCGCCCACAGCTTCGTTGAACCGCCTGTCCATGCCCCGCTTGTCCACAGTGGCGACCCTCCTGGCACTGTCATAGCGAATCCGCAGGCCGCCGGTGCCGTCCGCCTTCGTGTACAGGTTCAGGTCGAAATCCCCGTTCGGACAGGCGGCTTCCACGCAGCACGCCGCCGGCAGCGCGCCGCTTGCCGCGACCTGTGCATCCCGCAGATCGAGCGCCGCCGGGATGGGCGTCTGGCACAGCCTACCGTCCACGATGCGCAGCTCCCTGGGAAGGGACAGACTGCCCTCCCAGTCCTCCTCTTCGGTGGGGTAGTGGTTGTCCGGCAGGCCCACCCAGCCGATCAGTATGGCCCGATCCGGGTCGGCGCTCTCCTTGGGAATAAACGCGCCCTGGGCCGCGTAGAAGTCAAACCCGAAATCCAGATGGCGATAAGGGCCCTCCGGCGTGAAGGTCAGCGCGTCGTAGTCCATGTGGCCGATCAGGTACACGTTGTGGTTGGTGCTCTCGCCCCGGCCGGGCAGCTTCGTGTACTGCGGCGAGAAGATCAGCACGTCCTTTCCGCTGATGTTCACGATATACGGGCACTCCCACATGCCGCCGAACGCCTCGTAGCCCGGCACGTTCAGCTGCCCGGCGTAGGTCCAGCCCTCCAGCAGCGCCTTCGATTTGTACACCATCACGCAACCCCGCTTGTCCAGCGTCTGGGCGCCGATGAGGATATAATAGGTCTGGCTTTCGGCGTTGTAGACCACCTTGGGGTCCCGCTGGTGCTCGCTGTGGTCGTCTCTTGGGCCGAAAAGCGCCTTGTCCAGCTTGCGCGGCCGCCCGTCCTTGCCCAGCACGGCGGCGCATGTGAAGGGCGTGCGGGTCCAGTCCTCGTCCCGGTGGTTGCCGGTGTAGAAGAACACCAGGTCGTCCCCGTTGGAAATGGCGCTGCCGGAGTGGGTGCCCCGGTTGTCGTAGAAGCAATCCGGCGCCAGGCCGATGCCGGCGTTTTGCCAGTGGATCAAATCTGGGCTGGTGACGTGATACCAGTATTTCAGCCCGTGCACCGCGCCCCAGGGGCACCACTGATAGCACAGGTGCCAGGTGCCCTTGTGCAGCGCGAAGCCGTTGGGGTCGCTGGAAAGGCCGGTGATGGGCTGCACATGGTACGTCTGACGGTAGACAGATTTCTGTATCCGCTCATACAGCCCGCGGATATCCTCCGGGCCTTTGAGCACGCGATAGCGCTCCTCTCGCGTCCATTCCTTCATATTGGCGCACCTCCCGTATCGGTTTATAACATCATACCATGAATCGTCGGAAAAATCCATTCCATTTTTCCAAAGCGCAATAATGCGAATTAATGACGCACATAATGAAAGGAAATCAGTAAGCAAATCACCAGTATTATCAATGGATGATATTTTTAACGAATTAACCTTTACATTGACGGCAAATTGGTGTAGAATATACAAAACCGCTGAAACAGGGGACAGGTGTGCCTGTTCGCGGTAAATGAGATTGAAGGGGAGAGGATTATGGCACTGGACTATCGCAAATGCGCTGAAGAGATCGCCGCCAATATCGGCGGAGGATCGAACGTCATCAGCGCGGCCCACTGCGCGACCCGACTGCGCCTCGTCATCGCCGACAACAGCAAGGTCAACAAGGAAGTGCTCGAGAACATCGACGGCGTGAAGGGCATGTTTGAATCCAACGGTCAGCTGCAGCTGATCATCGGCACCGGCACCGTCAACAAGGTCTACGACGAATTCCTGTCCGTCACCGGCGCGTCCGCGGCCAGCAAGGCCGATGTCAAGGCCGCCGCAGCCAGCAAGATGCCCTGGTGGAAGAAGATTTTGAAGACCCCGGGCGACGTGTTCGTGCCCATCCTGCCCGCCATCGTGGCCTCCGGCCTGATGATGGGTATCGTCGAAGCCATCCCGAAGTTTTGGCCCGCCTTCGGCACCAGCGACTGGTACGCCTTCCTGGACCTGGTGGCCAACACCGCTTTCGCGCTGCTGCCTGTGCTGGTGGCCATCTCCGCCGCCCGCGTGTTTGGCGGCAACATCTTCCTGGGCGCGGTCATCGGCCTGATGATGGTCCATCCCGCTCTGATCAACGCCTGGACCGTCGGCGGCTACGCCGCCGGAGAGATACCAACCTGGCATCTATTCTTCTTTAACGTCCAACAAGTGGGCTACCAGGGCCACGTCATCCCGGTCATACTGGCCGTCCTGTTGATGAGCGAGGTCGAAAAGTGGCTGCACAAGAAGGTCCCCGAGATGATCGACCTGTTTGTCACCCCGCTGGTGACGGTTCTGGTCACTTCCTTCGTCACCTTCACCATCATCGGCCCGGTGTTCTCCGTGCTTGAGAACTGGGTGCTGACCGGCGCGAAGTGGCTGGCCGGCTCGCTGATCGGCTCCGTGGTCATGGGCGCCATCTATCCCTGGACCGTGGTCATGGGCCTGCACCACATGTACAACGTCATCGAGGCCGGCATGATCGCCCAGACGGGCCTGAACACCTGGATGCCCATCGCCTCCGCGGCCAACTTCGCCCAGTTCGGCGCCTGCCTGGCCGTCGCGCTGAAGGTGAAGAACCAGAAGACCAAGTCCGTGGCGCTGCCCAGCTCGCTGTCCGCGTCCCTGGGCATCACCGAACCCGCCATCTTCGGCATTAACTTCCGCTTTATGAAGCCCTTTATATGCGGCATGATCGGCGGCGCGGCGGGCTCCCTGTTCGGAAGCCTGTTCAAGCTGGGCGCGCCCGTCTACGGCGTCACCGGCATCCCCGCCATTCCCGCGGTGAACAACGTTCCGCTGTACCTGGTGGAGCTGCTGATCGCGGCGGGCGTGGCCTTCGCGCTGACCATGGTGATCTGGAAGGAAGACGCCCCCAAGGCGGTCCCCGTCGCGGCCGGCGCGGCGCCCGCTCCGGCGGCCGTCGTGCCCCCGACCACCAGCGTCATCCGCTGCGCCAACGGCACGGTGCTGCAGCCCGTTGAGGGCACCGTGATCCCCTACAACCAGATTCCCGACGACACCTTCGCCAGCGGTGTGCTGGGCGTGGGCGTGGGCGTGCAGCCCACGGGCGAAGTGGTGGTCGCGCCCTTTGACGGCGAGATCAGCTCCGTGGCCGACAGCAAGCACGCGGTGGGCCTCTCTTCCAACGACATGGAGCTGCTGATCCACGTGGGCGTGGACACCGTGGCCATGAACGGCGACGGCTTTGAGTGCCTGGTGGCCGAGGGCGACCAGGTGAAGGCCGGCCAGCCGCTGATCCGCTTCAGCCGCGAGAAGATCAAGGCCGCAGGCTACAGCGACACCGTGGCTGTGCTGCTGACCAACTCCGACGACCTGGACGGGGTGGAGTACGGCGCGAAATAAAGCCTGTTGCCTTGCTAAAACAATAAAAGGAGGCAGATTGTTATGATTTCTATCCAGGGCAAGGGCGTATCCACCGGCGTGGCCATGGGGCCGCTCT
>CAMVBO010000075.1 GCA_947165745.1 uncultured Clostridia bacterium
CTCCGTGCGGATCATGGCGCAGGCCTCGTCCACCAGGTCGATGGCCTTGTCCGGCAGGAAGCGGTCGGTGATGTAGCGGTCGGACAGCTTCGCCGCGCTGATCAGAGCCTGGTCGGCGATCTTCACGCCGTGGAAGCCCTCGTAGCGCTCCTTCAAACCGCGCAGTATGGAGATGGTGTCTTCCACGCTGGGCTCGTCCACCATGACGGGCTGGAAGCGGCGCTCCAGCGCGGGGTCCTTCTCGATGTACTTGCGGTATTCGTCGATGGTGGTGGCGCCCACGCAGTGCAATTCACCCCTGGCCAGCATGGGCTTTAAGAGGTTGCCCGCGTCCATGCTGCCCTCGGCCTTGCCCGCGCCGACGATGTTGTGCAGCTCGTCGATGAAGAGGATGATGCTGCCTTCGCTCTTCTTGACCTCCTCCAGCACGGACTTTAAGCGCTCCTCGAATTCGCCGCGATACTTCGCGCCTGCGATCAGCGCGCCCATGTCCAGCGAGATCAGCCGATGATGCTTTAGCGTGATCGGCACGTCGTCGCGCACGATGCGCTGGGCCAGACCCTCGGCGATGGCGGTCTTACCCACGCCGGGCTCACCGATCAGCACCGGGTTGTTCTTGCTCTTTCGGGACAGTATGCGGATGACGTTCAGGATCTCGTCCTCGCGGCCGATGATGGGGTCCAGCTTGCGGTTACTGGCCTGGTCCTCCAGGTCGCGCCGTGCCTGCTCCGTCAGGTCGATGCCGTATTTCAGCAGCGCGTCATAGGTGTCCTCCGGGTTTTCGCTGGTGACGCTGGTGTTGCCGCGCACCTGCATCATGGCGTCCAGGAACGATTCTCGGGTGAGCCCGTACTCGGAAAGCAGCGACCGCACCGCCATGTTCGGCTTTTCGATCAGGCCCAGCATCAGGTGCTCCACGGACACGTATTCGTCCTTCATGTACTCGGCCTGCTGCTCGGCCTCCGTCAGCGCGTCCAGCAAGGACTGGGTGCAGTCAAACCGGTTCATGTCCACGCCGCCGCCGGACATCTTGGGGATCCGCTGAACCTCCCTGTCGCAGGCACTGGCCATCTGCCGGGCATTGATCTTCAGCTTCTTCAGCATCTGCGCCACAGCGCCGTCCTTCTGCTGGAGCAGCGCGTACAGCAGGTGCTGCTGATCCACCTTCGCGTTCTGGCTATTGATGGAATAATCCCTGGCCTCGACCACGACTTCCTTGGATTTCTGGGTGTACTTCTCAAAGTTCATATATTCTCCCCCTTTCATAAAGGGCAAAACTTTTAAAAGTCAGCTTTGACTTTCTTTGACTATTATAGCGCATCCCATGGATTTGTCAATAGGTTTTGGAAAAAAAGTTTTGAAGACGGAGCGCGGTTGCTTTTCAGGTGAAAACGGTCTATAATGGATGAAAGGAATACATACTGGAGTTCAAAGCATGAATGACCTGATCGGTTTTTTTGACAGCGGCGTGGGCGGCGTCAGCGCGCTGCACGAGGCGGTTCGCCTGATGCCCGGCGAACACTTCCTGTTTTACGGCGATAATAAAAACGCCCCCTACGGTCCACGGCCGCTGGAGGAGATCCGCGCGCTGAGTGCGGCGGGCATCGGAACGCTGCTCGAGAGGGATGTGAAGGCCGTCGTCATCGCCTGCAACACGGCCACCTCCGCCTACGCGGAGATCATCCGCGCCCAGCGGCCCGAGCTCATCATCGTGGGTATGGAGCCGGCGCTCAAGCCCGCCCACTTCGCCCGGCACGGCGGGCATGTGATCGTGCTGGCCACGGACGCCACGCTGCGGCTGGAGAAGTTTGAGCGGCTGATGGCCCTCTACGGCTCGGACGTGATTCCCGTGGTGGGCGAAGGGCTGGTGGAGCTGGTGGAAGGCGGGAAAGCCGGAACCGCAGAAGCGCAGGAGCGCCTGCGGGCGCTGCTGTCCCCTTACATGGATCGGCAGATCGACGCCATCGTGCTGGGCTGCACCCACTTTCCCTTTCTGCGCGCGCCGATTCAAAAGCTGTTCCCCAGCGCCAAGCTGTTCGACGGACTGGAGGGCACGGCACAACGCCTCAAATCGCTTTTGGACGAGCGAAATCTGCGATCCGGGGATGCGATCGGCAGTGTGGAATACATGAGTTCCGGCGGAGAAGATTCCGTGGCGCTGATGAAGAAGCTGATGGCATCGCTGGGATAAAAGGCGCCGCGCGAAGAGAATCTGAAGCGACCCGCACTACACCTCTTAAACATAGTTATTCAATATGCGAAAAGATCCTCCGCTTCGCTCAGGATGACAATATATCGATGCGTTGTCATCCTGAGCGAAGCAAAGGATCTTTCAATATTTTCACTTGCAGCCTTGCGTTCTCCCCGCCAATCGCCGTGAAGAACGCCACTTATTTACCAATCGTTGCACCACCCCATGGTACCGCCCTTGACCAGGGTGACGGGGATGGTGACGTGTTCCAACGAGGCGTCGTCCGGATGCTCCAGGCGGGCGATCAGGCGCAGCGCCGCCTCCTTGCCCATGCTCACGGCGTCCTGCTTGATGGTGGTCAGCTGGGGCCGCAGCGACTGGGTGAGGCCAATGCCATCGTAGCCCGTCACGGAGATGTCCGCCGGGATGCGCAAATCGTGTTCGCGTATGGTCTCCTGGGCGGCGAAGTAGGTGGCGTCGTCCGGCAGCAGGATGCAGCTGGGCCGGTCGGGCCGCTCCAGCAGCGCCGTAACCATGGCGCGCACGACCTCCGCGTCCCCATAGCGGCCTTCGGCCAGATAGCCCTCCGGGATGTGCAATTCGTGCTCCTTCATGGCCTTTTTGAACTGGCGGATGCGCTCATCCGTCACCTGGGAATTGCGCTGGCCGCTGATAAAGGCGATGCGGGTGTGCCCCATGGAAACCGCGAAATCCACCAGCTGCTTGATGCCGCTTTGATTGTCCGACAGCACGCAGGGGTGGGCGTCGGTGGGATGGTCGATCGTCACGCAGGGAATTTCGCTGTTCAACAGCTCCGTGACTTCGTCGGAATAGAAGTCCACACAGGCCAGGCACACGCCGTCCAGGTGACGATAGCGACAGTGCTCCAGGTATGTCGCGCTTTCGCCGCCCATGTTGTGGTTGATGAACGTGATATCATAGCCGTGCTGCTCCACCTCGGCCTTAAAAGCGTTCAGCATGGAAGCAAAGAACGGATGGGTCAGGCCGCTGTAGCTTTCATCCACAAACAACACGCCCAAGTTGTGGGTGAGTCGCGGTCCGGAGGCGCTGTCCAGCGGGTAGCCCAGCTCCCGGGCCGCCTCCAGCACCTTTGCCTGCGCCTCGGGGCCAATGCTGGCGTAGTCGCTCAAAACTCTGCCGACGGTATGCGCGGGAAGGCCGCATTTCTCCGCCACTTGCTTGATGGTCACAGTCATTCCGGGCACCTCTCTTTCGGTCCAGAAAACAAATTAAGTAACAGGATGGATCCTCGCGACGGGATGGCAAGCGCGCATCGCGATGGACGCGGGATCAGGGAAAATCAATCGTGAAACGCACGACGGAACGCCGGCGGAGCATCGCCGCCAGCCTAGCGCGGGAACGATTCTAGAGTGTGTTTCTAAAATGAGACATGTGCAGTTTCGAGTGGATTGGGCTGCATTTCAAGGCGGTTTTCCGCAGGCTTAGTGGCGCTAAGTCAAGGGAAACCAACGCAGAAATGCAGTTCAAGGCGCCGAAAATGCATCTTGGGGAATTTAGAAACACGCTCTAAACGTATGGGGCTATATTACCATTATACAGGCAATTCCCCGCGATTGCAACCCATGACGTTAATTTTAGTCGCTCCAGGCGTCCCATTTTGGGTACTTAATAACGGTGCCACCGGTTCGACGCTCCGTTCGCTCTTTCTCCCGGAGCGCAGATCATTCCCGCACCGCCCCAATCGCCGAAAACACGATGAATACGACGAGGTTGACCGCCACGATGCCCGCGCCGGTGGGCAGCGAGTACACGCAGGAGAGCATCAGACCCATCACGAAGCAGGCCACAGAGATGATGGCCGAGCAGATCGTCACGGACTTGAACCGGGAGAACACACGCATGGACGACAGCGCCGGGAAGATGATGAGGCTGGAGATCAACAGCGTGCCCATCATCCGCATGCCCACCACCACCGTCAGCGCCGTCAAAAGCGCGATCAGCAGGTTGTAGCTGCCCGCCTTCACGCCGGTGGCCCGGGCAAAGGGCTCGTCAAACGTGACGGCGAATATGCGCGGGTAGAACAGCACGAACAGCACCAGCACCACCGCGGACAGGATCGCCGAGAGCCACACGTCGCCCGCGCTCATGGCCAGGATCGAGCCGAACATATAGTTGTACACATCCACGTTCATGCCGCTGGTCATGCTGGTGACGATCACGCCCACGGCCAGCGCGCTGGTGGAAATCAGGGCGATGGCGGAATCGCCGCGCATACGACTGCGCTCGCTGACGCGAAGCAGCAGGAACGCGCACAGCACCACCACCACCAGCGTGAACGGCAGGGGGCTCGCCGCGATATCCCCGCACAGCGCCGCGACGCCCCGCCGCAGGCCGGCGGGCAGGAAGGCCGGCAGGCTCTCCGCCGTCACAAAGCCCAGGGCCATGGCCACGGTCAGCGCGCCGAAGCCCACGTGGCTCAATCCGTCGCCGATCATGGAATAGCGCTTCAGCACCAGCGTCACGCCCAGCAGGGACGCGCACAGCGACACCAGCGTGCCCACCACCAGCGCCCGCTGGATGAATTTGTACTGCAGATAGCCGCCAAACTCCGCAAAGGCCCATCCGATATCCCGCAGGTGGAAGGCGGCCCAGACGAGCATCAATACAAGAAGCGCCCACAGCGCGATCGCGCCGCCACGGCGGGGCTTTTGACCGGGCTTGCGGCCCAGGGCGCGCTCCAGAAGATTACCCATGCGCCGTCACCGCCCCTTCCGCGAACTTCGTCCGGTAATCCTGGACGGTTCCAAAAAAGTCCATACCCCGGTTCATTACCAGCACCTTGCCGGCGTCGCGCATCGCGCCGCCCAGGTCGTGGGAAACCATCACAACGGCCACGCCATACTGCCGGTTGAGTTTTCGGATCACTTCATAGAATTCCGCCGCCGCCGAGGGATCCAGACCCGTCACCGGTTCGTCCAGCAACAGCATGGCGTCGGTGGCGCAAAGCGCCCGGGCCAGCAGCGCCCGCTGCTGCTGGCCGCCGGAGAGGTTGCGATAGGATTTCCTGCGGTATTTCAGCACGTCCAGAAGGGCCATGTTCTCCTCGGCCTTCTTCCTGTCCGCCTTGTTGTAAAAGCAGCGCGCGCCCATGCGGTTCACGCAGCCGGACAGCACGACCTCCTCCACACTGGCGGGAAAATCACGCTGGGCGGCGGTCTGCTGGGGCAGATAGCCGATGCGGTTCTTCACCAGGCCGTCGCCATAGACGATGCTGCCGCTTCTGGGCTTCACCAGGCCCAGCATGGCCCGCATCAGCGTGCTCTTGCCGGAGCCGTTCTCCCCCACGACCACCAGGTAATCCCCGGCGTCCACCTCGAAGGAGACGCGGTCCACCGCCACCGTGCCCTCAAAGGCAATGGTAACATTCTTCATGGCCATCAGCGCCATGTTCCACCGCCTCTCCGCCGCCCGCGCGGCATTTTTCACAGACGCCCACCAATATGGTCTCCCGGGGATCCAGCATAAACCCATGGTCCTTCATCAGGTGATCGGACATCGAGCGCATCAGCGCGCAGTCCACGTGCATCAGGTTGCCGCAGCGGCTGCACATCATGTGGAAGTGGTCGTCGCAGCTGGCGGCATCCTCCACATGCTGGTATTGGGTAATGCCCTGCACGCTCTGGTACTTGCGCACGCTGCCCTGTTCGGCCAGCAGCTCCAGATACCGATAGACGGTGGACCGGCCGATCTTCTCGCCCCGGTCCTGCATCTCAAACACAACCTCGTCCACCGAAAAGTGCTGCAGGCTGCGTTCCTTCAGAAATTTCAGCAGTTCCCGCTTCTGGCGGGTGCTGTACGCGCCGCGCGTCATTGCAATCCCTCCCGCAGGGCTTCCACGTTCTTTTGCATCAGGCTGGCCCAGGTCTCCCCTGCGTCAAACTCGTCCTGGGTGACGGTCTGCATGGAGTGGAGCGTCAGGATCTTCGCCCCGGTCTCCTCCGACACGGTGCGGGCGATGGCCCGGGTGCTCAATTCAATGGTATACACGGCGGGGATATGCTCTGAAGCCACCTTGTCGATCAGCGCCATCACCACCTGGGCGCTGGGCTCGGTGTCCGCCGTGCAGGACGGGAACGCCGCCAGGTAGTCAAGCCCATACTCCCGGGCGAGGTAGACAAAAGGAAAGCGGTCCGCGAAAACCAGGGTCGTGCGCTCGGCATGCTCCACGATCCGGCGAATCTCAGCGTCAACGGCCATGATTTCCCCCGCGTACTCGCCCGCGTTCGCCGCGTATGCCGCTTGGTTGGCCGGATCGATTTGCGCCAGTTTTTCGCCCAGCGACTCCACCATCGCCGCCGCGTTCACCGGCGAAGTCCAGATGTGCTCGTCGTACTCGGGGCCGGCGTCGTCGTGATGATGGTCGTCATCCCCATCCTCCTCAACGAGGCCGGCAACGCAGTCCATCATGCGAAGCGTGGCCGGACATTCATCGCCCAGGCCCGCCAGAATGCTGTCCACCCAGGCGTCGCTCTCGCCGCCGATGTACACAAACAGATCTGCCTCGCCGATGGCGAGGATGTCCGCGGGCGTTGGATCGTAGGCGTGGGCCTCGGTGCCGGGCTTGAGCAGCATGGTCACTTCCGCGCCTTCCCCCGCGACCCGGCGGGCAAAGTCATAGCAGGGAAAATCCGTGGCGACGATGCGCAGCCCTTCCTCCGCCCCCGCGCCCGCGCAGAGCAGCGCGAGCATCGCTATTGATAATAGAAACAGTTTCTTCATGGCAGCCTCTTTTTTGAAAATCGTTTTCAATTTCGATTTCATATTATACACGGACGGTCTCCCATTGTCAACACCGGCGCGTTAATTCCGGCGAAAATCCATGGTCCAGCTCAACATAGCAAAGCGGTATGCTATTTGTATTGTAATTTTCCCGCAATTCGCGCCCATGTGATAGAAGCCTTAACATGGTTGTGCTATGCTAATGCCAAATCTTAGCGAAAGAGGTTTGATGTGTTATGGCTAATATCGATCTGACCAAATACGGCATTACCGGCACGACCGAAATCGTCTACAATCCCTCCTATGAAGAACTGTACAAGGCCGAAATGGATCCTTCCCTGACCGGCTTTGACAAGGGCGTTGAGACCGAGCTGGGCGCCGTGAACGTGATGACCGGTATCTACACCGGCCGTTCCCCCAAGGACAAGTACATCGTCATGGACGAGAACTCGAAGGACACCGTGTGGTGGACCACCGAGGGCTACAAGAACGACAACCATCCCATGACCCAGGAGACCTGGGA
>CAMVBO010000076.1 GCA_947165745.1 uncultured Clostridia bacterium
GGGCCGTCAGCTCTACGCCAGCGGCACGGGCCAGACCAGCCGCGTCGACGCCCTGACTTCCTGGCCGTGTTTCATCGCAACCGCCAGCGCTCGGTGCTGTCCCTCGCGCCCCGGCGGGACGCGCTGCGCCGCGGCATCCCCGGGGATGTGCTGGCCACAGGCCTCCCGGCCTGCCTGATGACGCTGTGCGAAAACATCAGCTACGCGGTGCTGGACAACCTGATGGCTCTGTCCGGCACGATGATGCAGGCGGGACTGGGCGTGGCCAAGAAGGTGAACATGCTGGCCCACTGCATGGCCCGGGGCATGGCCCAGGGCGTGCTGCCGCTGATCGGCTACAATTACGCCGCCGGAAATTACAGGCGCATGCGCGCCGCTGTGCGGCTGTCCGCGGCCATTTCCGTGGTTCTGTCCAGCCTGTGGATGGCCGCGAGCCTGCTGCTCAGCCGCCGGCTGATCGGCCTGTTCATCCAACACGAGTCCGACTCCCTGGTCTACGGCGCGCGGTTTTTGCAGATCCTGTGCCTGGGCGGGCCCTTCTCCGCCTGCGCCTACGCGGTGATCTCCTTCTTCCAGGCCGTGGGCGAAAGCCGCAAGTCCTTCCTGCTGGCCGTGCTGCGCAAGGGGCTGCTGGACATCCCGATGATGTTCGCGCTGCGGCGGCTGATCCCAACCTATGGCATCGTATGGGCCACGCCCATCGCCGACGTGCTGTGCTGCGTAACGGCGATGCTCCTGTTCACCGCCTTCATCCGCCGCCTGTCCAACCGGGCGGGGTATGAGGTGTATTTGTATCAAGGAGCAGGCAGCAGGCAGTAGGCAGCAGGGAGTAGGAATGGCTCCCTGCGTCGCGATCCGTTCTCCCTATTCACAATGTACAGATCCTTTGCTCCGCTCAGGATGGACGCATTTCGAATCGCTGTCAACCTGAGCGGAGCGAAGGATCTGGACGTTTCGTTTATTCTCGGGGTGGATTGCATCCCCCTACTCCCTACTCCCTACTCCCTACTCCCTTCTCCCATCTCCCTATTCTCTCACTCCTCCTCCGCCCACCTCTTGCTTCTCTCCACGGCCTTGCGCCACATATGGGTCAGGTGGCGGCGTTCGGCCTCGCCCATCCGGGGGGTGAACTGGCGGTCGACGGCCTGCAGCCGCTGCAGATCGCCATCGGTCCATTGGCCCACGGCCCGTCCGGCCAGCATGGCCGCGCCCATGGCGGTGGTCTCGATCACCTGGGGCCGAAGCACCGTGGTATTCAGTATGTCGGCCTGGAACTGCATCAGGAAGTTGTTGGCGCTGGCGCCGCCGTCCACCCGGAGCATGGCGGTCTTCATGCCGGCATCGTTCTCCATGGCGTTGATCACGTCATAGGACTGATAGGCGATGGATTCCAGCGCGGCCCGGACGATGTGGCCCCGGTTCGCGCCGCGGGTGAGGCCGATCAGCGTGCCCCGGGAGTACATGTCCCAGTGGGGCGCGCCCAGGCCGGTGAAGGCGGGCACGAAGTAGACGCCGTTGTTGTCGGGCACGGAGGTAGCCACGGCCTCGGTCTGGGCGGCGGTGTCCACCAGCCTGATCTCGTCCCGCAGCCACTGAACCACCGCGCCGCCCACGAACACGCTGCCCTCCAGGGCATAGCTGGGCTTGCCGTCCACGCGCCAGCCGACGGTGGTGATCAGGTTGTGGGTGGAGCGCACGGGATTCAAGCCGGTGTTCATCAGCACAAAGCAGCCGGTGCCGTAGGTGTTCTTGCACATGCCCGGGGCAAAGCAGCCCTGGCCGAACAGTGCGGCATGCTGGTCGCCGGCCATGGCGGCGATGGGGATTTCCCGGCCCAGGATGGACTTGTCCAGCAGACCCACCACCTGGCTGGAGTCCACCACCCGGGGCAGCAGCGGCGCGGGGATGTCCATGGCCCGCAAAAGCGTCTCGTCCCAGCGCTGCTCGTAGATGTTGTACAGCATGGTGCGGGCGGCGTTGGTGGCGTCGGTCACGTGCACGTGCTCCGACGACAGGTGCCAGGCCAGGAAGCAGTCGACGGTGCCGAAGCACAGCTCGCCCCGCTCGGCCCGCTCCCGGGCGCCGGGCACGGTTTCCAGCATCCACTGCAGCTTCGTACCGGAGAAATAGGCGTCCGGCACCAGACCCGTGCGGTCCCGCAGCACATTGCCCAGGCCATCCTGCTTCAGCCGCTCCACCAGCGGCGCGGTGCGGCGGCACTGCCAGACGATGGCGTTGCACAGCGGCTCGCCGGTGGCCCGATCCCACAGCAGCGTGGTTTCGCGCTGGTTGGTGATGCCGATGGCGGCGATGTCCGCCGGGTCGACCTTTGCCTTCTGCACGGCCAGCTTCAGGCTCTGCACCTGGCTGTCGAGGATATCCTGGGGGCGGTGCTCCACCCAGCCGGGATGGGGGTAGATCTGCTGGAATTCGATGTTGTGGGCGGCCACGATCCTGGCCTGGTCGTCGAACACCACGGCGCGTGAGGATGTGGTCCCCTGATCCAGCGCGACGATGTACTTCATGTTGCTGCCTCCTGTTGCATTGATAAAAGGGACTGTCTCAAATGTGTTTTGAGACAGTCCCTTGATTCGCGGATACTCAGCCCACGGACGTGGCAGGCTCTTCCTCGGCGGCGGGCGCTTCCTCGGCGGGCGCTTCCTCAGCGGGGGTTTCCTCGGCGGGCGCTTCCTCGGCGGCAGGCGCTTCCTCGGCGGGGGCCTGCTCGGCGGGGGCCTCGACGGGCGCGATGGTGGGCGCCTGCTCCTCAAGCACCGGCTCGGGCACGTTGGCGTTGGCTTCGACGTTCAGGCGCTGCTTGATGCTCTCGCTGGGCAGGAACACACTGGCCATCTTCTTGGGCAGGCGATCGTTGAGGCCCTTGAGGGAAATGACGTTAAAGATGTTCAACACGTTCAGCACCACCACCACGAACAGCAGCAGCATCACGGCGGTCAAAAAGCCCTTCAGGATGCCCAGCAGCACGTGGCCAAAGGACGTGCCGTCGTCGTCATCGTCGTAGTCGTCGTCATAATCGTCGTCGTATTCATCTTCGTCGTCGTACTCGTCGTACTCGTCCTCGTCGTCCTCGTCATAGCGGCGGGACTTCCGGGATTTGCGGGAGCGGCGGTCGTCCTCGTCGTCCTCATCCTCGTCGTCCTCGTCGTCATCCTCGTCGTCATCGTCCTCGTCATCCTCTTCATCGCGGCGACGACGCCCAAACAGGCCGCGGCGGACGGGCTTTTCCTCTTCCTCTTCCTCGTCCTCGTCGTCCTCATCTTCCTCGTCGTCCTCGTCCTCTTCCGCCTTCTTGCGGCGGCCGAACAGCCCGCGGCGGGCCGGCTTTTCCTCTTCTTTCTCGTCCTCGTCGTCCTCGGTCTGTTCCATGAACTCATCCACGCTGGACTTGGAGACGGGCTTGAATTCGCGGGTGGGCTCGTCCAGGATGGCGTCAAAGTCGTCCTTGGCTTCCTCGATATTCACGATGCCGCTGGCCACGTCCTCGACCACCTCGGCCTCCAGCACCTTGTTTTCCACCTGCTCGACCTTCTCTTCCACGGCCTGGGCAGCCTCTTCCGCCTGCGTCTCCACCGCTTCAACGGCGGCGGCCGGCGCGGCAGCGGCTTCGGCGGCGGCCTTTTCGGCAGCCTGGCGCAGGGCCAGCTCGCGGCGCTCGCGGCGGGACAGGCCGACGTTCTCCAGATCCTCGGCCAGCTGGTTGGTCAGCTCAGCGT
Organism: uncultured Clostridia bacterium; assembly: GCA_947165745.1. The sequence goes on from CAMVBO010000076.1 coordinate 3,735, forward strand.
TCACATTGTTCAAATCGCTCATGTCAGGTCCTCCTTCAATCTCCTCAGAAGCCGGTGCGGGAGCCGTCAGCGCCTCCTCGTCGGCGTCGGCGTCGGATTCCGCCGCGTCGTCGGCGTACTCATCGTCGTCTTCGTCATCGTCCACGTCGTCATCGTCGTCCTTCGAGCCGCGGCGGAACCGGCTGAACAGGCTCCTGCGGGGCGCGTTCTCCTCGTCCCCGTCGTCCTCGAAGTCGTCGTCATCCTCGTCGTCGTCATCGTCGGAGTCGTCGTCATCGTCCTCTTCCGCGAGGGCGGCGCGCTCCTCTTCGTCGATGGGCACCACAAACAGCCTAATGAACTTCTTGAAGCCGCTGGGCTGGCCGTCGTCGACGTCCTCATCATCCTCGTCGTCGATATCGTCGTCGTCCTGGTCTTCGTCGTCGATCAGGTCTTCATCGTTGTCGTCGACCCGGGGAGCGGCCGGACGAACGGGCTCGGCGATGTCTTCGGCATCCAGGTCAAAGGCCTCGGCGGCGGGGGCTTCCTCCTTCACGGGGGTCTCCTCCTTCACGGGCGCTTCAACCTGATCGGGCTCGCTATCGGGCGCATCGGGCTGGCGGGCCTCGTCGGCGCCTTCTTCCTCAAAGTCGTCCTCGAAGTCCCCTTCGTCCTCATATTCGTCCTCGTCCTCCGCGCCGCCGCGCTTGAAGCGCTTGCTCAGGCGGCCCCGGAGCCCCTGGAAGGCGTGAATGAACGGTTCAAAGGGATTCGGGTTTTCGACGACGTCATCGTCCTCCTCGTCGTCAGCCTCCGGGCCCTCGCTGTCCTCCAGCACAAGATCGTCGCCCGCGGCGGGGATGATATCATCCTCCGCGTCCTCGACAGGTTCTGTCTCGACGACGGGCGCTGTCTCGACGACGGGCTGCGCGTCGACAACAGGCTGTGCGTCGATAACGGGCTGCGCCTCAACGACGGGCTGCGCCTCAACGACAGGCTGCGCGTCGACGACGGGTTCCGCCTCAACGACGGGTTCCGCCTTGGCGACGGGCTTGGCCTCAACGACGGGCTTGGCGTCGGCTTTGGGCCTGGCCTGTCGCTGACTGTTTTTATATGCCTCGTGTCTGCGTCGCAGTTCAAAATAATCCAGGGAAGGTTCAATATCCCGTTTGTTGCTCATAGCGTTACCGCCTCTCATCGATGCCTGTAAAAAGCCCATTCGGGCATAACTATACGGGTCTATTATATCTATAAACAACTTCCGGCGCAAGGGGGCCGGGCCAGATGCCCAAAAATATTTACGATCAGCCCCGGAAATGGTCAAAGCCGTCTGATTTTGCATACAATTAAATCGAATTTCGAGCGAGGAGGCGGTTCATTGAGCAATCCAAGGGAGATCCTGCGGCAAATCCGACAGCGCCGGGGGGCGGAACACCCGGAAACGAACGCGCCGCGCATGCCCGCGCCAACAGTGCCCATCCAACCCGCGCCGGTTCCACAGCTCCCGCGTGCCGCGCCGACTTTGCAGGCACCGCCCAAGTCCCGGTCGGCCCCCATCCCGCAAACAGCGTCTGTCCCCCAGGCGGCGTCCGTTTCGCAGGCAGCGTCCGTCCCCCCGGCGGCACCCGTTTCGCAGACGGCGTCCGTTTCGCAGGCGACACCCGTTTCGCAGGCGGCGCCCGTCCCGCGCCACAGCGGGCACGCCCTGTACAGCGAACTGATGCGCAGCCACGACCGAATGGGAACGCGGCATCTGAAACCGTGATCGGGCAATGAACTTTGACACGGGAAAGGGAACCACCTCTCCGCCCCTTGGGTTTCCGGGGCCAGAGAGGTGCTCTCCCGTTCCCCGGCATACGCGACAGGCGGCACTCATACCCATGATCGAGGAGGGATGGTCATGGTCAAAAACGATTATCGCCGGGCGTTTATCATGCTGCGGGCGGCCAAACCGGGCTTCGGCGGCCATGTGAGGCTTGAGAAGCGGGCGCTGACCGGCAATATGTACTTCATTGTCACCGCGCCGGAGGGAACCGGGCCGTTGCAAGCCGCGCTGGCGGGCCAGCGGGACGGGCAATACTACGCCGCGCCCCTGGGCGCCCTGTCCCGGGACCGGCGGGGACAGCTGACGCTGGCGGCCCAGTTCGATCCCCGCGCCATCGACGGGCGGCCCCTGGAGGCCTACGCCTGGGTGGCCGTGGCGGAGGCCGGCGAGCCGTGCGCCCTGGCGCTCACCGGCAACGTGGAGGGCTCCCGGGAGGTGGACCTCGCCGCGCTCGCCCGGGCCGTCTGCGCGCTGTACGCCCAGCCCGTCGCCCCCGCGCCGGACGCGGCGCCGATGGCCGGGGACCCGCCCGCCGCGGACCTGCCCGCGCCAGGCGAGTTGCCCCTGCCGGAGCTTTCCATCCTGGAAATCACGCCGGAAGCGTCGTTCCAGGCTGTCACCCCGGAAGCGCCGACCACAGCGGAAGCGCCGCCCGCGGCGGAAGCACCGACCACAGCGGAAGCGCCGCCCGCAGCGGAAACCCCTGTGCCGGCGGTCTCCCCGGAGAGCGACGTGAAGATCTATACCCGCGTCCGTTCCCGGGCGTCGGAGGTCCCGGGCGCCGTGCCCGCCAACGCCGAGGCGGTCGCCGGGGCTACGCGGGAGACGGTCGAAGCTTCGGAAGCCGTGGAAGCCGCGCCCCCGGACTGCCAGACGCGCCCCACCGCCGCCCAGGCACTGGGGCTGGACATCACGAGCCCCTGGGCCGAACCTGCGGAGCCGCTGCGGCGGCTGTTCGCCACCCAGGCCCCGACAGACTCGACACTGGGCGGCTACACCTGCGTCCAGGCCATCCTCCCCACTGCCACCGGTGTCGAGCGCGGCCTCATCGGCATCAGGGCGGCGGACGGGCGGATCACCGGCATCCGCTATGCCGTGCCGGGCCGCTACGCCCCCGAGCCCCCCGCCGGGCTGGACGACTACACCTGGAACGACGCGGGCTACTGGGTGCTGGATATCGGCGTGAGCTGAACGATCTGGGGCGGTCTCAAAACGAATGCTTGAGACAGCCCCCTTTTTGCGTGGGCGGCCCACAATTAACATTTACACGTTGAAACACCCGCCAAAATCTGCTAACCTTTATAGGAAACGGGCGGATTCGCCCCCAAAATAATGATAAAGAGGGTTACCGGAATGGCGAAGCTGACAATGGACAAGCTGGTGGCGCTGTGCAAGAACCGCGGCTACATCTTCGCGGGCTCGGAGATCTACGGCGGCCTGGCGAACACCTGGGATTACGGCCCCCTGGGCGTGGAATTCAAGAACAACGTGAAGAAGGCCTGGTGGCGCAAGTTCGTGCAGGAGAGCCCCTACAACACGGGCCTGGACTGCGCGATCCTGATGAACCGCGAGGTGTGGGTGGCCAGCGGCCACGTGGGCGGCTTCAACGACCCGCTGATGGACTGCAAGGCCTGCAAGGCCCGCTTCCGCGCCGACAAGCTGATCGAGGACTTCACCAAGGGCGAGGAGACCGGTGACGGCTGGACCAACGGCGAGTTGGAGAGCTTCATCGCCGAACATGACATCGTCTGCCCCGTGTGCGGCAAGAAGGACTT
>CAMVBO010000077.1 GCA_947165745.1 uncultured Clostridia bacterium
CCCGAACAGCCGCATGGCCTCGGGCAGGAAATACAGCGCCTGGAACACCATCAGGCTGATGGAGATACTGTCGGCGTACTTCGCGCTGAAATTCTGCCCCTGCTCGATGGCGCGCTTCAAATCCTCGCGCAGGCCTGCCAGCGTGGCGACGAACTGGGCCCCGGCGGGGGTCAGCGCCGCGCCCCTGCCGCTGCGCTCAAATACGGAAAAGCCGATCTCCTCCTCCAACAGCTTGATTTGGTAGGAGAAGGTGGGCTGGCTGACAAACATGTTCTCCGCCGCCCGGCTGAAATTCAGCGTATGGGCCAGCTCGATGCAGTAATCGATCTGTTTCGTGGTCATGGCGGCCTCCAGCTATTTAATATTTGAATCAATTATACAGCATTTGAATTGGATTTTACAATACATTTGGCATATAATAATACCATAAAGATCAGACTTGGAGGACAAAACCATGGCGAGGACTTTGATCGCATACTTCTCCCGCGCGGATGAGAACTACTTTGGCGGCGCAATGCGCTATGTGAAGGTGGGGAACACCGAGATCGTCTGCAACCTGATGAAGGAGCTGATCGACGCGGACAGCTTCAAGATCGAGATGAAGGAGCCCTATTCCCCGGTCTACATGACCTGCATCGAGGAAGCCAAGAAGGATCTGCGCGCCGGCGCCAGGCCGGCGTTGGTCGCCCTGCCGGAATCCATCGACGGGTACGACACCGTGGTGCTGGCCTATCCCAACTACTGGGGCACGATGCCGATGGCGGTGTTCACGTTCCTGGAGGCCTTCGACTTCTCCGGCAAGAGAATCCTGCCGCTGTGCACCAATGAGGGCAGCGGCATGGGCGGCAGTGAGCGCGACATCAAGCGCGCCTGCCCCGGTGCGAAGGTGGAGAAGGGCCTGTCCATCACCGGCAGCCAGGCCGCCAATGCCAAGGGCGCCGTCCAGGAGTGGTCTGCTGACAACGGATTGATTTAAGGAGGATGAACATGGAATACATCGTTTTGAACAATGGCATCAAGTGCCCCGTGGTGGGCATCGGGACCTTCTTGCTTTCCCCGGCGGACGCGGAAAACAGCGTGCGCGAGGCGCTGAAGATGGGCTACTCCCTGGTGGACACCGCCAACGCCTACGTGAACGAGCGCGCGGTGGGCTGGGGCATGAAGGCGAGCGGGTTGAAGCGCGGCGACATCTTCCTGTCCACGAAGCTGTGGCCCAGCGAATACGAGAACGAAAACGCCGTGGATGAGACGCTGGAACGCCTGGGCGTGGATTATGTGGACCTGCTGTACATCCACCAGCCCGCGGGCAACTGGCTGGCCGGGTACCGGCAGCTGGAAAAGGCCTACAAGAACGGCAAGGCCAAGGCCATCGGCATTTCCAACTTCGAGGGCAAGTACATCGAGGCGTTGGAGAAGGAATGGGAGATCGCGCCCCAGTTCATCCAGGTGGAGGCGCACCCGTATTACACCCAGGTGGAGCTGCGCAGGACGCTGGACAAGTACGGCATCAAGCTGATGAGCTGGTATCCGCTGGGACACGGCGACAAGAGCCTGATCAACGAGCCGGTCTTTTCCGAAATCGGCGCGAAGTACGGCAAGACCCCGGCTCAGGTCATCCTGCGCTGGCACACCCAGATGGGCTTCGCGGTCATTCCCGGCAGCCGGAACGTCGACCACATCCGGGACAACCTGAATATCCTCGACTTCACGCTGACGGATGCGGAGATGGCCGCCATCGCGCAGCTGGACAAGGGCGTTCGCTATTACCACCGCACGGATGAACAGCTCGCGCAGTTCGCGGCCTGGCGGCCGGATTTTGAGAAGGCATGAGGCGAATTGCGATGATACTGCTGGCACTGCTGTTCTGTACGGCGGCGCTGGCGGAGGAAGCCGATATGAAGTATGATTTTTCCATCTTTACGAATGTGACGCTGAAGGGCATCGATGTGTCGACGCTCAACGAGGACGAGCTGTCCGCGCTGTGCCAGGCCGCCCGCTACTGCCAGGCCATGACCGAGGCCGACATCGACACCATGCGTCAGATCGTGTCGGAAGACATGATCTTTACCCACATGAGCGGCAGGACCCAGACCCGCGAGGAATACTTCGCGGACGTGGCGGACGGCAGCCTGACCTACTACGCCATCGGCATGGAGAATCCCGTGGTGGAGGTGGACGGCGACCTGGCATTGGTGGCCTACACCTCCGCCCTGACCGCCAACGCCTATGGTGCCCGTGGCACCTTCCGCATGAAGGGAACGCACTATTACCGGAGAATCGACGGAGAATGGATAGCGATTAACCGACCCGAATAGAGGAGCATGCGTATGAAAAAGCTGATGGGTGTTTTGGTGATGCTGTGCCTGCTGTGCGGCGCTGCGATGGCGGAAGCCGCGCCCCGAATTATGATCGCCTATGTCTCCCGCGCCGGGGAAAACTACAACGTGGGCGTCACCGACCCCGACTCCGCCAGCGCCGCCTATGCCGGCTATATTGAGAAGGGCAATACGGAAATCGTCGCGGAGACCATCGCCAGTCTGACCGGCGGCGATCTGTACCGCATCACGACGGCGGAGCCCTATCCCGACGACTACGCCTCCATGCTGAAGCGCGCCCGGGAGGAGCTGGACAACAACGTCAGGCCAGAGCTGGCGGGCGAGCTGCCGAACCTGGAGGATTACGACATCATTATGATCGGCTATCCCATCTGGCACGGCGCGACGCCCCGCCCGGTGCTCACCTTCCTGGAGAGCTATGACCTGTCCGGCAAGAGGCTGGTTCCCTTCAACACCCACGAGGGCAGCGGCCAGAGCGGCACCGCTTGCGAAATCGCCGCCTCCGCGCCGAACGCGGAGATGCTGGAGGGCATCGCCATCCAGGGCAAGGTGGCCCAGGAGGATGCGGAACGCACCCGCGAATTGCTGACTGAGTGGCTGAGCGGGATTGGATTGCCTGATCAGCAGAAATGAGGATTCACCTGCGGCATCGATGTGCTGCCGCAATCCATGGAGACCTGAGCGCGGAGCGAGATCCGCCTGGCCCGCAGGCCGGAAGAACCGGCGGAACAAGACGAATAAAGAGGCCCTCCACATGCGCCGCATGGGAGAGCCTCTCCGTTATTCGGCGGACCCGGCCCTTCGGCTCAATGGGGCGGGAGGGCCCGGGATGCGAACCGGCTTAAGCCGGTTGGGAGGCGCGCCCTTGTAGATCTTGAATTCGCGCCGGAGCGCGCGGTTCAAGCGCTCTCCGGTGATTTTTTCCGCGGCTAGGTTGACCATCTGGCTGATGCGGTGGGCAAAGGTGATCTGCGGCGACGATCCGTGGAAGCCCAGCACCCGGATCCCGTCTTTGATGCGATAGCATGTTTTGAACATTTGTGCAACAGACGTTCCAGATTGTCAGGCTGGAAAATGCATTTTTGCATTGCTTTTTTTGCCGCGCCAGTTTATGATAATCATAGGCATAAAGTGAAAGTTCCTGATCGAACGCGCTGTTTGCGGGCAAGCATCGGCAACATGGAGGTACAAAAGCGTGACGATCCTGGACATCTTCGAAGCCCTCACCGCCAAGGACAGGCCGTACAAGAAGCCCATCCCGGTCGGACGTTCCCTGGACATCCTGCGCAGCATGGTGCGGGAGGGCAGCATAGATGAAGAAATCCTCGACCTCTTTGTTCAGAGCGAGGCATGGAGAGCGATTCTCTGACCACGGTAAACAAAACGCAGAGGAGGAACGCGCTGTGAAGGAATTGACGATAGCGGCATGCCCTGAAAACATCACGGCGGTCACGGCCATTATCGACGAGCAGCTGGAGGCGCTTGGCTGTCCGGTAAAGGCCCGGATGGAGATCGACATTGCCATCGACGAGCTGTTTTGCAACATCGCCCGCTATGCCTACGGGAAAAATCAGGGCGACGCGACGGTGCGGTTTGACTTTGACAAAACCACGCGCACGGCGAGCATCACCTTTGTTGACTCCGGCATGCCCTTCAACCCTTTGGATAAGCCGGACCCGGACGTGACCCTCCCCGCCGAGGAGCGGAGGATCGGCGGCCTGGGGATATTCATGGTCAAAATGATGATGGATAAGGTGGAATACCGCCGTGAAGGCGGCTTCAACATCCTGACCATATACAGGCGCATTTGAAATGCAGGGAGGAAATATCATGGATTACAGAAAATACGGCCAGACCATCTATATTCGCGCGGACAGAGGGGACGAGATCATCGGCTGCGTGCTGGACGTCTGCCGGAGGGAAGGGATCCTGTCCGCCATCTACAGCGGAATCGGCGGATGCAGCGAGGCCCGGATCCAGACCTTTATCCCCGAGCAGGGCGCGTTTGAGACGCAAACGCTGCGCGGGATGCTGGAGCTGGTGTCCCTGACGGGCAGCGTGGTGACGGACGACAAGGACGAGTATTATCATCACACCCACGCGGCGTTCTCCTACAAGGACGGGGAACAGCACCGCCTTGCGGCGGGCCACATCCAGTCCATCACCGTGCTGTATACGGCGGAGATCGAGCTTCGGCCGGTCGTCGGCGGAACCATCAAGAGGAAGTACGACCCGGAGACGGGCACGGGCGTCTGGGACCTGAAATAGCGGGATGAAAGGCGCCGGGGAAAACCCGCAGAGGAACGCGATGAAGAACGATCAGGGCCAAAGGTCGATCAGGGCGGCGACGCGAGAGGATGCCCGGCAGATTGCCGAGATCGTTGTCGAAGACTGGCAAAGGGCATACAGGGGCATCATTGACGACGCATATCTCGACGCCATGAGCGTGGAAGAGCGATATCAGAGAGAATCGCAGAGATACCGGCAATACAGGGTCGCCGCGGATGGGAAGGCGGTCCTGGGCTTCACATGGAACGAGATGACCGGCGACGAGGCGGCCGACTGTGAGATCATCGCCCTGTATGTCAGGTACGCCAGGAGAAACAGCGGCATCGGAAGGGCGCTGTTTCAGGATTCAATCGATATTTTCAGGGCGGCGGGCAAAAAACGCATGATCCTGTGGTGCCTCAAGGAGAATGAGGCCGCCCGGCGCTTTTATGAAAAGATGGGCGGGACAGCCTACAAAACCGGCATCCATCCATGGGGAAACCGGGATTATGAAATGATAGCCTATCTCTATCAACTGGATGGACAGGGCGGCGATGCGGGTGAAGCGACCGGAGCGCGCCCCGGCGCGCGGTTGAGGCGAGGGGCGCGCACAGGATCAGAAGATGTCGTTGCGGAGCGTGAATGAAATGGATGCGAAGCTATTTGGCTGGGCGATCGCGAAGTTCCTGAGCGGGGTGCTGCTGCTGGGGGCCCTGCTGTTTTTGCCCGCGGGAACGCTGCGCTGGTGGCAGGGATGGCTGCTGATGGGCCTGTTGTTCATCCCCATGTTCGCCGCCGGGCTGGTGATGATGAAAAAGTCGCCGGAGCTGCTGAAAAAACGGCTGAACGCCCGGGAAGAACAGGGGCAGCAGCGGCGGGTGATCCTGCTCAGCGCGCTGATGTTCCTCGCGGCGTTCGTCGTCGCGGGGCTGAACTTCCGCTTCCGCTGGATCGTGCTGCCCGACTGGGTGAGCTGGGCCTTCGCGGGGGTGTTTCTGCTGGGCTACGCGCTGTACGCCGAGGTGCTGCGGGAGAACGAATGGCTGTCCCGGACGGTGGAGGTGCAGCAGGGCCAAAGGGTGGTGGATACGGGCCTGTACGGCGTGGTGCGCCACCCGATGTACATGAGCACGCTTCTGCTGTTCCTGTCCATGCCGCTGGTGCTGGGGTCGCCGCTCTCGTTTGTCATCATGCTGGCCTACTTTCCGATCATCGCCCGGCGCATCCAAAACGAGGAGCAGGTCCTGGAACAGGGCCTGGCCGGGTACGCGGAATACAAGCGGAAGGTTCGATACAGGGTCATACCGTTTGTCTGGTAAAGGGGGAAGAACGCATGGAGAAGAATTCTGTCGATTACAGCGCGTGGGCGCGGACGAACCCCGTCTTTATGACGGCGAAGACGTCGGTCTGCCTGATGGCGCAGGCGGGCATTCCCGACGCGGACCGCGTCGTCCGCCGGCTGGGGCTGGGCAGCGCCGCAGAGGTTTCCGGCATGCGGGACGCGGGGATGCTGCTGGGCAACGAGCTGGTGGTGGAGGCCAAGTACCGCACGATGTGCCAGCTGATCGAGGCGTCCGGCTATCAGATCAACGTGGATCTGCCCTGCGGCTACACGCCCAAGGCGCTGCGCCTGACCGAAAAGGGGCTGCGGTTCGTCGGCCTGGATCTGCCCATCGTGGCCGGGGAGGCGGGACCGGCCCTGCTGGCCCTTGCCGATCATCCCGACAGGATGCGCTTCGAGGGGGTGGACGCCACCAACCCAGATTCCCTGGCGGCGGCATTGAAGGACGTGCGCGAGCCCGTCTGCCTGACCACCGAGGGCATGATGATGTACTTCACCGGGAGCGAAGTCGACGCCGTCCTTTCAAACGTCCGAAGCCTTTTGGCGGAACATGGGGGCTGTTGGATCACGCCCGACCCGGAGTACATCCTGCAATTCATGCTGACCTTCAAGGCCGTGCTGGGCGAGGGCGCGATCCAGAAGCTGTTGGCGTCCAGGGACGCCGCCGCGGGCCAGTCGGACGCGGGCAGCCTGACCAACGCGTTCATCGTGAACCCCATGGACGTGCCCGCCTCCGTGGAGCGGGTGACGGCGCTGCTGGCGGCGCACGGTTTGCAGGCGCGGCGCGTCAATCTGGCGGAGCACATGCCGGAGCTGGCGGTCTATCGCAAGCTGACGGCGGCGCAGATCGAGGCGTTCAAGGCCGCGATGCGCGGTTGCCACTACTGGGTGATCGCGCCGGACGGGCATCGAAGCGAACGGGCCGAATCCGGCGCGGACGGCGCTTTTTCCATGCATTGCGCCGTTGAGGGCGGCGTCTTCCGGGCAAGCCTTCGGGGCCGGGTGGATACGATCACCGCGCCGGAGCTTTTGAAGGCATGGGAGGCGGAGCGGGGCGCGGCACCCGTGGCCGCGGCCGAGATCGACTGCTCCCGGCTCCAGTACATCTCCTCGGCAGGCCTGCGCGTGCTGCTGATCATGCAAAAGAGCCTGGGCGGCGCGCGGGTGCGGCTCACGGACGTCAATGACGACGTGTGGGACATCCTGGAGACCACGGGATTTATCGATCTCTTCGAGGCGGAGCGGAAGGCGTGACCGACGACAGGCGCACGCGCTGCGGGCGCAGGAAATCCTAAGCTAAGTCAAGGGAAATCAACACAGAAATGCAGCCTTAGACGCCGAAAATGCATGTTCAGGATTTTAGAAA
>CAMVBO010000078.1 GCA_947165745.1 uncultured Clostridia bacterium
ATGGGATCATTCTAATTCTTATAAGGCTTCAAGAATATTTATATTATTATGTATTTATGAGCAGGATGGTAGGCATTGGGGACTCGATCAAAAGGGTCGGGTCCCATCAGTTTTATATAGAAACACCATAATTGGATTGCACAGGAGAATAGGGACATGGTTAATGAAACGAAGAGTAGTCTGTTATCAATGCGGCTGTGCCGGGACTACCCGGGCCGTCTGGCCATCGTGGGCAACGGCGGGAGTTGCACATACGAGGACATGCGCAAGGGCATCCGGGGGCTTGAGAAGCGACTTCGGGGGATGGGCGTCAAGCAAGGGAGCCGGGTGGCGCTGTGGAGCTACAACTCCGCCAACTGGCTGATCGCTTTTTTCGCCATCGTTCGGGCGGGCGGAACTGCCGTGCTGGTGAATTACAGCATGAGCAGCGCCGACGCCGCCGGGCTGCTGGCCATGACGGAGACTGGCTTCCTGCTCTGCGGCGACAACGGCGAGACGAAGAAGGACCCCGACGCCATGAAAAAGCTGGCGTCCCTCGCGGGCATCCCGGAAGGACACTGCCTGGACATCCGTCCCGTCGCCCTGGACCTGGGGTATGTGTTCCGGGATGAAGCGGAGGACGACGCGCCTGACGATTCCGACGAGGACGCCACCGCCTTCATCATCTTCACATCCGGCACCACCTCCCAGCCCAAGGCGGTGCAGATCTCCCAGAAGGCGCTGTCCTTCGACGCAGACGCCTTCAACGCCAACATTGGTGAATACGCGGGCCGCAGCGTGTGCGTTGCCGTGCCGCTGTTCCACATACTGGGCCTGCTGATGAGCTACGCCTATCTGTGCCAGGGTGCGACGGTGTGTCTGCCTGAAAACTACAAGCCGGAAACACTGCTTCGGGAGATTGACGCCTACCGCATCTCTGACATGGCGGCGGTGGGCGCAATCTACCTGAGCCTGGCCGACGCGGAGGGCTTTGAGAAGAACGTGGTGCCCAACCTGCACCTGTGCATGATCGCGGGCGGCATGTCCACCCCGGTGCAGATGATGCGGCTGGAGCTGCAATACGCTAATGCCACCTTCATCAACATGTACGGCCAAAGCGAGGCTGCGCCGTTGACCATGGTGCGCCCTTCCGACATGGTGGAGAAGCGGGCCCAGACCGTGGGCCGGGCCATCGAGGGCATGGACATCCGCATTTCCGACGGCAAGGGAGGCTTCCTGCCCCGGGGTGAAATCGGTGAGGTGGTCGCCCGGGGCGAAAGCCTGATGAACGGCTACGACAAGCTGCCCACGGACAAGCAGCCCATCGATGAAAACGGCTGGCTGCACACCGGCGATCTGGGCTACTTCGACGAGGACGGCTACCTGTATCTGGCCGGGCGCATCAAGGATGTCATCATCCGGGGCGGCGAAAACATATCGCCCTCTGAGATCGAAAGAGCCCTGAACCAGATGGAGAACATCCGGGAAGCCAAGGTCATGGGCGCGCCCCATCCCATCTATGGCGAGAGCGTGGAGGCCTGCGTCACCATGACCGACGGGGGCAAGAGCTTCGATCAGGAGACGCTGAAAACCGCCCTGCGCAAGGTGATTGCCCGCTTCAAGGTGCCCTCCCACATCTTCCTGTACGACAGCTTCCCCTTGAACGTGAACGGCAAGCTGGATCAGCGTTCGCTGCATGCCGACATGCTCACCCGGCTCCGGCGTCTTGCCGTGGACGAGGAGCTGGCGGGCGGCGTGACGGTGTTCGACGTGGTGGTCCGCAACAGCAGCTACGCCATCGTGCCCGTCACCAGCATGGCCAGCGAGCTGGCGGAGGCCGTGGGCTTCAGCCGACGCCGCCTGATGTCCATCCGCCTGGCGGTGGAGGAGATGCTCACCGAGCGCATCATGGACGCCTACTCCGCCGCCGGCAACATTCGGGTGCGGATTACGCTGATGCCCGAATGGCTGCGCATCACCTTCAGCGACGACGGCGCGGAGTATTTCATCGACAAGCGCCGGGACACCTCCATGAGCGCGAAGATCATCCTGAAGGCCGTCAGCGACTTCCACACCGACTATCCCGGCGGCAAGCCTGTCTACTGCATGGACTTCCTGTATGAGAACGAATTCAGCATCCAGGAGTTTTTGATGAAGAGCAAGGAGGAGATGGACGCATGACGCAGACGAGCCCATCGCCTCGCTTCGCTGCCAGAGAATGGAACGCCAGCGGTGCTACCCAGTTTTATGGGAAGGACAGGAAACGCAGCTATATCGTCGAGGTCAGCCTGTCGGAGTATGTTCACGGTGACCTGCTTCAACAGTCAGTGGACAAGGCGCTCCAACGCCTGCCCTATTACGGCTCCACCTTTGTGCGGAAAAAGGGCCTCTATTACTACGCGGACGACGATCTGCCCCTCCTGGTGTCCGAATCCGAAGCACCGCGCGTCATCGGCGGCGAGATTACCAATTACCATATGCTGGACGTGACCTATTGGAAGAACAAAATTGCCTTCGCCATGTTTCACGGCCTGTGCGACGGGCTGGGGTTCAATCGCTGGATCGAAGCTGTGCTTTATCACTATGTCTGCCTCAAGGATGGCAGGCAATACAGCGACGAAGGTATCTATACCGACAGGATTCCCTATGATCCCGCCGAACGGGCGGACATTCACGCCGAGCGGCGCAAAGCCAGCGTCAAGAAGGTAAAGGAGATGATGGGGAAGGAGAAACGCTTCCGCCTGCCGGAGCTTATGGAGAACAAGGTTGAGAAGATGTATTCCCTGCCCATGAAGGTAAAGACTGAGGACTTCCTGGGATGGTGCAAGTCCAACGGTGCTTCCCCGGCTGCCGGGGCGGCCGCCATCATGACCCAGGCCATCGCACGGGAGAATGATGTTCGCGATAGCGTGATCATGAGCGTGGTGCCCATCTCCCTGCGCAAGGCCCTACAGGTGGAAAAGACCTTCAAAAACTGCTATGCCGCCATCTTCCTCCCCACTGCGCCGGAGGATGCCCGCAGCCTGTCCACGGGGGAATTGGCCGCGAAGCTTCGCGCTGGCATGCGCGCGCAAATGAGCGGCGAGTTTCCGAAGCTGATATGCGCCGGCATGAACACGTTGATCCACCTGGGCGCGAAGATGCCTGGCTATTATTTGAAAACCAAAGTGCTGGCCTTGAGCGACAACAATCCCCAGGATACCTTCTTCGTGGACTATGTGGGCGGGCTGCGATGCAACGACTACACCGACCAGATCACCGAGGTGCGCTATCTAAACGCGCCTCCGGCCAACGGTGCTTCCTTCGTGCTGATGAGCGAAACCGCTGGCTGCTTCCACATCAACTTTACCCAGACCATCGAATCCGATCGCTACTATCTGGCTTTTGCCGCCATACTGGATGAACTGGGCATACCCTATGAAAAGCTGCCCTATGAATCCTATCTGAACCCGGTGGTGGAATTGCCCCGGGAGCAACATTAACCATGAACGACAGGAGGAAATCAACGTATGAGTACCCAGCGCCCCAGCTTTGAGAAAAAGGAAATGGCCATTTCCAGCAGTCCCTACGTCTATTTGCCGGTGGATATTCCCGCTTACACCGTGGAGGTCACCCACCAGGCGCCCATCGACGGTGAGCTGCTCCAGCGCGCCCTGGACCGGACGTGCCGTCGGATGCCCTATCTGACCGACACGCTGACCATCGATCATGGCGCCGTGTATTACGCGAAGAACCCGCTGCCCATGGAGGCGGCGCATGTGGCGGGCATCCGCCACGTCGGCGGCAGCGAGACCAACTATCACCTGCTGGACCTTACCTGGGACGGCAACGTGACCTGGTTTACCATGTACCACGGCTTCTGCGACGGCCAGGGCATCAACGCCTTCCTCGAATCCGTGCTGTATCACTATTATTGCATGAAGGACGGCGTAGAATACGACCCCAACGGCATCCGTTCCGACAGTACCCAGGCGACGGAGGCGGAGACTTTTGAACCCTTCTCCAGGCAGTATGAGGTCTCTCCAGACTTCGCCATGCCGGAGCAGCGGCAGCAGCCCGCATGTTATCACCTGCCGGAAATCGTGCCCAATCCCGGTGGGGAAGTGCTGGAATATGGTTTCCGCCTGTCCTCGGAGGCGTTTATGCGATTCGTGAAGGCCAACGGCACGTCGCCCTCCGTGATGCTTTCCATGCTGGTGGGCGAGGCCATCCAGCGGCTGCACCCCGATGCCGACGCGCCCGTCATGGTTAACATCCCCGTATCCATCCGGCGGCAGTTGGGCTGCGAGGAGACCTTCAAGAACTGCTCC
The DNA here is from genome assembly GCA_947165745.1 of uncultured Clostridia bacterium. Next base: position 4,290 of record CAMVBO010000078.1, read on the forward strand.
AGCCGCATAATACTGCCCATCAGCGGCACGCCCATGGACGCGCTGCCCTTCGACCAGCGGGCCGCCCAGCTTCGGGCCATGCTTAAGCAGCAGATGGCGCCGGATCGCTTCCGCACCATCTACAACAGGCTGGGCCAGATCTACCGCGAGCGCATGGAGCAGGCCACGGACTACCGGGAGGAGCTGAAAAAGCCCGCCGGGTTCATGACGGTCACCCATGACACCTTCTACATTGATTACATCGGCTCCATGCACAAAACCGGCTATTCCGAACAGATCACGGACATGCGCTTCCTCTGCAAACCTGCGGCGGGAAAGACGCTGCACCTGAACGTGATCGAGCACAACGGGGAATTCCGCATCACCTGCCTGGCCTGCAGCGACGTATCTGCCATTGCTGACGCGATCGAACAGGTGATGAAGGACCATGGCCTGCCCGTCAGGAGCCTCCCCGTACAGCGCTTCACCCTGCCGCTGACCTGTTGGCGGGAAGGCATCATTTGACATACAGAGAGGATCATTCCATGAATCAGCCGGATTATCAGATCAAAGAGATGAATTACAGCGGCGTATCCCAGTTCTACCGCAGCACACCTTCCCGCGCCTATGTCGTGGAGGCGGGCCTGAGCAGCTGCATCCGGGGCGACTTGCTTTTTTCATGGGCGCATCATTGCATAATCCGGAAGGAAATATCCTGATGGTTTTTTGACATCAATATTCCTCCTGCGTCTCGGAAGCAGGGCCTTGGACCGGGTGCTTGTCTACAGTTGCTACTGATGGAATCAAGGAACCGCTGGATTGCTATGCTGACCTTCTTTGGGAAAGATGCATAAACGTATGGGCTTTAAGGAAACACCGCACAATACGGCGGCACATTCCCAAAGGGACTTGCTTCGCGGCGCTGGCGGTGCCTTTTCCGCCGGTCATCTGATGCAGTTTTCTTGATTTACCGCCAGTAAACCTGCGAAATCTGCATCAGCGCCTGACGGAAAATTCACTCGCCAGCTGATAAACCCCAGAGTCCCACTCCCTCAGTCAAGCTACGCGTGACAGCTCCCTCTGAGAGGGAGCCTTTTGGTGTGCGTGTGTGCCTCTCCCTGAGGGAGCTGCGACACGCAGTTAGTGGCCGAAGGCCAGACTGAGGGAGTCAATCCAGAGGGACGCTGAACTGTAACGACCACCTTAATTGCGCGGTATTTCCTTAAGGATCGCAGAGAATTCGAATCGACTTGGGACAGCAAAAATGGGCAGGTGGGTGCGCTATGCTGTGATGGATGACTATCGGACGACTTGAGATATTCGGCGACGGCGCGATTGCCATCTTCTGCCTTTATCTGCGATTAGTAGCGCTTACTGTTTTTCAATGCGTTTCGCTGTGATCGCAAGGATACATTGTCCTCCTTGAACGCTGGTGGCGGTTGTCACGGGATCCAATATGGATGTCAGCGATACGATAACTGCCAGATCGGATACCGGCAGACCGAGCTGGGCGAAGAGGATGGCGAAGCTGGCCGTCATCACCTTCGCGGACGACCTGGCGGCCATTGTGAATGCGCTGAAGAGAAGCGAGGATGCGTTGAAATGATATCAGGAAAGCATGCACGGGTTCTTCATCAAGGAGGTGGCGCAATGTCGCGCGAACAGGATTGCTTTGAAACCGGGAGAGCGGCCTTTGCCATGCCCCATTGGATGGCGGACGATGACATGGCACTGCGCCACTTTGACGAGGCGGTGGCGTCGGTCCTGGAGCAGACGGACCCGAATTGGATGCTGGTCATCGTGGACGATCACACCGGGCGCGAAGTGCCGCTGGCCCATCTGAGAGCAGTTGAGGCGGTGCTGGGACCGCGGGGGAGAGTCATCTATTCCGATCGGCGACTTGGTCCCGGGCTAGCGCGTAACCTGGGCGTACGCGCGGCCGCTGAGCTGGGCGCGCCCTTCATACTGTTTCTGGATGCCGACGATCTGGCCGATCCCAGACGGTTGGAGCGCACCCGCGCCGCCTTCTGTTCCGGAAGCGATGTCAACGTGGTTTACAGCAGCCACGATTTCATCGACGAATACGGTCATCCCATACCGCTGGACAGCCTGGCACCCACAGTGCGGGAAGCGGTGGACGGCCACCGCAATAATCCGGTGGATGGGGAGAACGCCTGGATACAGATCGCCACCCGAAAGAACTACGCCAACCTTACTTCCTGTACCGCGGTACGCACGTCTTTGGCTCTGGCCGTGCCCTTTCCTGATGCTAAGGTCTCTGAAGACGCCCATACCTGGATGCGTTACGGAGCTCACCCCGGAAGGTTTGTTTTCCTGAGAGACATACGCAACCATTACAGAATACGCACGGGCACCCAGAGCCAGTCCCGCAGTCGAAACCCCGATTTTTACGCGATAAAGGCCGCCATGGACAGGGACGGTTTCGAGCAGGCCCTTGTCATTGCCGCGCGTCATGAGCGCGTCGAAGAGCAGGCTGCGCAGGATATTCGGACGCGGTTCTATGTCCGACTGGCGTTGAGCATGCTGCGCGGGCCAGATATCGAACAGGCGACGCTGTGCCTTCAGGACGCCTGGGCAATCAATCATCGGACGGCTCTGCTGCACTGGCGGATTTGGAAGCCAGCGAGGATGAAAAGCAGATTCTGCTCGCGTTGATTCACACTCACGACAAAACACAAAAAAGTTGTTCCGAAGCAGCTTGTTCTGTCTTAATCTATCTTTCGATCTGGGCGTCCGTGGGCAGCGTGCTGAACTCACGCTGGAGCATCTCCCGCACGGCGATGAGCACTGAGAGGTGGGTTTGTCAAATCTTCGATTTGCCAAACCCAGTTTCGCCAAAGGCGAAACCGCGGATTCTCAAATTTGAAATTTGAAAACCGCGCCGTCGTGCCGTATTTCTCGGTGAAACAGGACGCCGGAACGGGCTGACGTTCATTGATGTTCATCACGTTCATAGTCCCATTGCCAATGTCCGCCAGCATGTTCGTGCCCCGGAACTGGCCGAGCCGGTTGGCGACTGCTG
>CAMVBO010000079.1 GCA_947165745.1 uncultured Clostridia bacterium
AGGAGATCAAGTACACCTGGACCGAGGCGAAGGTGGACGGCTATACCGCCACCCAGGTGACCGACGGCACCATCACCACGCTGACCAATACGCATACGCCGCCGCCACCGCCGCCGCCGCCAACCACGACGACGACCCAGCTGAGCGGCCAGAAGATATGGAAGGACAACGGCGATGAAAAGCACGTGCGCCCGACCAGCATCACGGTGACGCTGCTCGCCGACGGCGTGCCGCAGCCCAACGTGAAGCCCACCTGGACCGACACCGATACCGACGAGTGGACCTATACCTTCAATAACCTGCCCGCCGAGAACGATGCCGGTGAGACCATCAACTACACCGTGAAGGAGACGCCGGTGGAATTCTACGACACCAGCATTGATGGCAACACCATCACCAACACGCTGCAAGACAGGTCTCCGAAGTACGGGTCGCTGACGATCACCAAGACCTGGAAGGAAGTCAGCGCCGCCGAGCTGAATGAAGCGTCGGCGAAGCAGCCCGACAGCGTCTCCGCGCGCCTGTACCGCGACGGCGAGGAGATCATGACCTTCGAGATCAAGAAGGAAAACAACTGGGCGTACAAGACCGAAGAGCTGCCCTTGGATGACGGCTACCGCCACAAGTACACCTACACCGTGCGCGAGGACGAGGTGCCCGGATACTTTGCCCGCGTGGATGGCCTGAACCTGATCAACACCAAGATCACCCCGGACATCCCCGGCAAGCCCAAGGTGCCCGGCACGCCCACCCGCAAGACCTTCACCCCGCCGCCACCCTTCCGCAATTTCACCGAGAAGGAAATCGACGACCTGTTGGACATCCTCGACTACGGCACGCCGCTGTGGGGCACCCTGCTTGGCACCGGCGACGAGACGCCCATCTATCCTTACGTGTTCGGCGGCGTCGGCGCGCTGGCCCTGGTGGCGCTGGCCGTGTTCGGAAGGAAGCGCAAGAAAAAGGTAAAGTAAGAAAATGCGATTGATACGCGTATTGCTGGTGATCATCGCGGTGGTGTGCATCGGCGTGGCCGTGTCCTATCCGATACGCTACCGACTGGCGCAGAACGAGAACAACTCCAACATGGACGAGCTCTCCGCCATGCGCGCCAGAGTGCGGGATACCGATGACGCGGAAACCGACGCGCCCGACGTCCCCGTCGATAATGACGACGGGGACGCCCGGGCCCCGGAGGAAGATGTCGCCCCGGGTGTGCCCCAGCGGCCCGCCCGTCCCACGGAGGGCGCGAACCCGCCGACAGCGGCGCCTGACCCCGACGCGGACGCGCCAGTGGAAGCGCCCGCGTCGAGCGCTGCGCCCAGCGAGAAGGGCGAAACGGGAGAGGCCGGAGCTGAAGCGGTCCAGACTGCACGGACGCCCGAATCCCAGACGGCGCCCAGCGCTCCCGGCGAAGCGACCGAACCGGATGAGGATACGGCCCCCGACGCGCCCGCCGCTGAACCGGCGCGCGATCCCGCGCAGGCGACAGAATCGAGAGATGTACCGGCTGCGGAAGAGACGGCTGCCGCGAAGGATGGCGGCGCGCCGCTGGAAGCGACGCCCGTGCCGACGCCGGGGCCTACGCCCGTGGCCGAGCCGGACCTGGCGCTGCTGCTGCTGGAGGATGTGCCCCTGCCGCGCGCGAACCAGGCGGGCTTCTTCGGTTACGAGGTGACGCCCTCGCCCGAGCCCACGCCCGTGTGGGACGATTACGACGGGCCGCTGCCCTATCCGATGCTGGACAAGGTGGCGTTCGACGAAAGCGCCATGCTGCCGGAGCTGCGGGAGATCTACGCCCTCAATAACGACCTGGTGGGCTGGATCAACATTCCCGGCACGGTGATCGACTACCCCGTGGTCCAGTGCCAGAACAGCGATTACTATCTGGAGCACGATTTCTACGGAAACGCGAACATCAACGGGCAGATCATACTGGACACCCTGTGCGATCCCTACACGCCCAGCTATAACCTGATCATCAGCGGTCACCACATGAAGAACGGAAGCATGTTCGGCGACCTGCCTGAATACAGGACCCAGGGCTATTGGGAAAAGCACAAGCTGCTGGAGTTCGATTCGCTGATGTTCCGCAAGCAGTATGTCGTGTTCGCGGCGTTCTATTCCGCGGATTACGACGAAGACGAGGAAGGCTTCCGCTATAACGCGAACATCCAGTATAAAATGGAAGCCCAGCAGTGGCTCAAGGAAATTGAGGAGAACCGGCTGTACGACACGGGCATTGACGTGGCGTTCGGCGACGAGTTCATCACCCTGACCACCTGCAACCGCGCGCGCCACAGGAACGGAAGGTTTGTGGTGGTGTGCCGGAGAATACGGGAAGGAGAGACGTTCGAATGAAGAAACTGGTTGCGCTGATCCTGGTATGTCTGCTTTGCATGACCACCGCCCTGGCGGCGGAATGGCCCGAGGGCACCAGCCCTGCCAAGCCCACGAAACTCAAGCCTGAAGTGGACCTGAACAAAACGGTCGGCTATTGGCTGCCCTTCCCCCGCAAGGGCCTTCCCGCAGAAGAATTCTGCGATGTGCTGGAGCTGTACATGCCCAACCCGGACATCAAGCTGGGCCAGGGCACCGCGACGCTGTGGACCGCGGATGGCGAGGTGTGCGTGATCGACTTTGCCGACCCCGAACAGGTGGAGCTGCGCAATCTGGAGGAGAGCGAGCTGGAGGCCATGCACTGGGGCTGCGGCGTCTGCCTCGAAATGCATTTGCCCATCTCCCTGAAATTCGGCGAAAATTATTATGTCACCATGGACGAGGGCACCCTCATCACCCACAACGGCGCGGTGAAGAGCATGCCCATCCCGTACTCCGACAAGGTGGACATCACCGAGCAGTACTGGACGCCCTATGTCACCGGCGATTACGGCATCAGCGGCCTGTATTACGGCACGCCCGCCGCCGAGGAGGACGAGGACGCGCAGGCGCAGGCGCCCATCCAGCCGAAGTACAACCCCGTCAAGGGCGACGTCATCAACTTTGATGTGGTGCTGGGCGGCGAGGCCAAGCTGGCCGTTATGGTCAGCGAGGACAATTCCGTGTACTTCGATGTCACGGAGTTCAGCGAGACCAGCCACGTCACCGCCACCATCATGGGCGACGCGGCGAACTGGGGCGTTGTGTTCACGGACGCGGACGGTGCTCCCGTGGATTATATCCAGATGACGCAGTTCATGGATGCCGAATAAAACAAACAAACGTGGAAAGCGCCAGGTTTTACCTGGCGCTTTTCCGTTTTTGGCGGCGGCGGAATCCCCGGTCCGCGCGGCGCCAAGGCTTTGACACAGAAATGCGCTAAGGATTTAATTTGGGAAATATTGTAACAAAACCGAAAGAAGTATATAATATATGATGTAGAAGGATAGTCAGCCCCAGGAGGTTTCACATATGAATATCAGGAAAGGATTGGCCGCGCTGCTGGCGATGATCATGCTGTTGACGCTGATGCCGGCGGCCGTGATGGAAGAGGAAGCGCCTCTTCAGGAATCGGAAGAAGACTGGACCGTGGAGCCGGAGGTCGGCCTGGCGGAGGACGCCGGGGACACCGGCCTGGTCGTCGTGTTCGAGGACGATACTACCGGGGACGAGGCCCCGCAGACGCCGGAGCTGTCCGACGACGATTTTGACGGCGGCGATGTCCCCGGAGAGGATACGGACGCCGACGCCGGGGACAGCGCGCTGGAGATACTGGCCCTGCCGGAGATTTCCGTCGGTTATGTGGCCGTGGCCCCGGAGGCCCCGGTGTATGCCGACGCCGAGCGCACCCAGGCCATCGGCACATTCCCGGACGGCGCGACGGTGTATGCCGAGGCCGTGGAGGCCGAAGGCGCGCTGCTGAAAATCCGCTTTGACACCGAGGACAGCCGGGCCTGGGCCGGGGACATTCCCACCGGCTACGTGCTGGCGCTGGACGCGCTGGCCTGCACCGAGGCGGACGAGTCGCTGCTGTGCGAAAGCCTGACGGCGGACGCGCGCACCCGCTATCTGGGCGGCGTGGCCATCCCCTGCGTGAACTTCGCCGCGGTGGATTGCGCCGTGATGGCGGCGGGGGAGAACGCCGTCGGCCTGAACGTCGCGGCCCACACCCCGGAGCAGATCCAGGCCTTCGTGAACGCCCATCCCGCCAATCGCAACCAGATCAACCTGTTCCGCGTGGCCGCCTGTGACGAGCCCTTTGCCCCCGGCAAGCTCTCCGAGGTGAACCAGCGGTCGGCGCTGAACCTGCTGAACCAGCTGCGCTACATCGCCGGCGTGAGCAGCGACGTGGGCCTGCTCTCCGACCAGGAGGACACCGTGGCGGCCGCGTCGCTGGTGCTGCGGCTGTACAGCGAGCAGTACAAGTCCCAGACCGGCAAGGACATTTTGACCCACTATCCCGGCCGGGCGTTGGCGCTGGCGGGCTCCGGCTATGACAGCCTCTACAGCCTGGGTTACACGGGCGCGGGCCGCTCCAACATCGCCATGGGCTATACCGTGTCCAGCGCGATGCTGGCCTATATGTCCGATTCGGACGACACCAACATCAAAACCGTGGGCCATCGCCGCTGGATCTTGAACCCCACCATGGGCAAGACCGTGTTCGGCGCGAACGGCCGCTTTTCGGCCATGTACGCCCACGACCTGTCCGGCACCGGCGGCCAGAGCAAGGTGGCCTGGCCCGCCCAGGAGATGCCCCTGCAATACTTCAACGCCACCGACCCCTGGTCCGTGTCCTTCGGGCGCGCGCTGACCGCCGACAAGATTTCCGTCACCCTGGTGCGCGTGCGCGACGGCAGGACCTGGACCTTCTCCATGGCCGACGCCGACGGCAGCTTCTATGTGGAAAACAGCGCCTACGGCCAGAAGGGCTGCGTCATCTTCCGGCCCGACGGCCTGGGTGGGATCGCCGACGGCGACACCTTCAACGTGGCCATCACCGACGGCGCGAAGGACGAAGTGACCCGCTACACCGTGCATTTCTTCAGCCTGAGCCTGGCCTCCTGCGAGGCGCTGGCCCTGCCGGAATCGGTGACCGCCGTCAAGACCGAGGGGGGCAATGTGCTCAGCTGGGGCGCGGTTTCCGGGGCCGAAAGCTACTATGTGTGCCGCCGGGCCAGCTCCGACGCCTACTATGAAATCGTGGCTGACGTGGCGGCGACCGCCTATGTGGACACCGCCGTCTCCGTGGACAGGACATATTACTACCAGGTCTATGCCCACGACGCCAGCCGCACCAGCCGCGCCGCCGTCAGCGTCCAGGCCAAGCCTGTGGAGCCCGCTTCCGTGATCCTGAACGCCAGCGGCACCGTGAGCCTCTACCGCAACAGGACCCTGCAGCTCTCCGCCCGGCTTGAACCGGCGGGCGCTATGACCTCGAAGCTAACCTGGAAGAGCAGCAAGAAAAAGTACGCCACCGTCAGCGCCGACGGCCTGGTCAAGCCCCTGCGGGCGGGCACGACCGTCATCAGCGTCACCACCGACAACGGCAGGACGGCCAGCGTCAAGGTGAAGGTGCTGAATGTGCCCAAGGCCAAGAAGGTGAAGCTGAGCGCCAGCGGCACTGTGACGCTGAACATCGGCGAGACCCTTCAGCTGTCCGGCACCGTGACGCCCGAAGCCGCCAGCCAGAAGCTGACCTGGCGCAGCGGCAGCAAGAAGATCGCCACCGTCTCCGGCTCCGGCCTGGTGCGCGCCGTGAAGGCGGGCACCGCCACCATCACCGCCCGGACCTCCAACGGCAGGTACGCCCGGGTGAAGATCAAGGTCGTCGATCCCTACGCGCCCACTGCTGTGGCGCTGAACTACTGGGGCACCGTGACGCTGCATATCGGCGAGAAGCTGAATCTGGAGGCGACGCTCTATCCCATCGACATCGCCCGCAGCAAGATCACCTACAGCTCTTCCTGGAAGTCGGTGGCCGCGGTGAACAGCGCAGGCGTGGTCACCGCCAGGCGGAAGGGCACCGCCACCATCACCGTCAAAACAGCCAACGGCAAGAAGGCCAAGGTGAAGATCAAGGTTGTGAAATAGGCCGGAAAGCACGCAATATGGGGAACCGGATTGTCGCGCCGCCTCTGCGGGGTTCGCAGGGCCGTGGCAATCCGGTTTTGCGTCGTTTTGCGGCTTTGCCGGAACGAGAAAGCCACGCCGTATTTGTACATATCTTAGATGGAGTATCGTATAAGTAGACCCAGGTAGACAAAATTACGCCAAAAGTTTGAAAATGTTATTGACGCCGGGCCCCGCCGCTGATATGATTAAATGGAATACAAAAGAGGCGGTGACGTGCCATGCGCGAGGATTGGCATATCGAGACGTTGAACGACCTGTTTGCCGCGCTGTTCAAGCCCGGCGAGGACGCGGGCCCGGTGATCCGCGAGCCCAAGCGGCCCCTGCGGGAGGACCTGTTTGCGCTGTTTTTCCCGGACGCGCTGGTCCGGCAGTACGCGGACAAGTCCAAGTCGAATCTGACCTGGTTTTTCAACAGCGATCCGCGCAACAAGTCCGTGCGGCGGTCGCTGGCGGCGCTGCTGCGGGAGAATGCCCAGGCCGTGGCGGACGAGACCCACGGAAAGTGCCACGCGGCGCTCTGGCCCCGGCCGGGCCACGCCGTGTTTGACGGGGCAGCGCTGCGCGCGGTGTTGGGCGGCGTGTGCCTGCCGTCGGCGCTGGACGGCCGGCTGGGCATCACCCGGGCGTCTGACGACGGCCAGCCCAGTCGACTGGATGTGTTCTTCGACGCCGACGAGGCCGGCGCGCTGGCCCGGATGCTGCTGACCCTGGCCGTCGCCGGGGACGTGCCCGCCGAGACCGTCGCGGCGCTCTGGCGGGGCGAGGGCGGCGACTGCGAGTTCCTGGGCGGGGATGCCACCCTGGCCGGGAGCATCCGCTATTGCCGCATGCTGGACCTGCGGGGCCGCCATGAGCGGGCCTTCCAGGGCTACGAGCGCGTCGCCCGCCAGCTGGACCGCCCGGCCCAGACCCTGGACGAGTCCGCGCTGTACTGCCGCATGGGCGAAATGCTGTTTACCGGCGAGGGCTGCGCGCGGGACGAGAAGGAGGCCCTGCGCTATGACGAGCTGGGGCTGCTGGACGAAAACCCCCGATCCTGGTATCAGCTGGGCCGCCACGCCACCGGCACGCCCGCCCGCCAGGCCATGGAAAAGGCCGTGGAGCTGGGCTATGCCCCGGCGATCCGGGAGATGGGCGACGCCTGGTACGCCGGCAGCGCCCGCCTGGCCGCGCTGCGCAACCTGGAGTCCGCCCGCCGCTGCTTC
>CAMVBO010000080.1 GCA_947165745.1 uncultured Clostridia bacterium
CGTTCCAGGAGGCAGTCGACCTCGCGGGCGAGCTCCGACCCGGCCTGGTCATTCCCGGCCACTGGGATATGTTCGCCGACAATCCGGGGAATCCCCGGGCCTTCGCGGACTACCTTGACGCGAAATACGGCGTGGCGGTCGCCTGCAGGATTCCCGTGATTATGGAAGATATGGCACTGTAATACAAAACTGCGAAGCGAGACAGGAGGTAATCAAATGCGAAAAATCAAATGGGGCGTGCTGGGCACGGCCAATATCGCCAGGGGCTGTACCATCCCGGGTATGCAGTTGGCGGAGAATTGCGAGCTGTACGCCATCGCCGGACGCAGCCTTGAGAAGGCGGAACAATTCAGGAGGGAATTTGGCTTTGAAAAGGCCTATGGCAGCTATGAAGCGCTTCTGGCAGACCCTGTCGTTGAAGCGGTCTACATTCCCCTGCCCAATACGCTGCACTATGAATGGGTGATCAAGGCTGCAAAGGCCGGCAAGCATATCCTATGTGAAAAGCCACTTGCTCCCTCTGCGGGGCAGGCTGCGGAAATGCAGGCAGCCGCAAAGGAGAACGGCATAATCCTCATGGAGGCCTTCGCCTACCTGCACAGCCCGCTGATCGCCGCAATCAAAGCGGAACTGGACAAAGGAACCATCGGAGAGGTATGCTACCTGGAAAATGCCTTCGTCACCTCCGACTACGATCTCTCCAACATCCGCATGCGCAAGGAAACGCTGGGCGGCAGCCTGTACGACTTGGGCTGCTACTGCATCAGCCAGGCCGTGTGGCTGCTGGGCGAGCCCGAAAGCGTATGCGCCGTCGCGGATTTCTCCGATCAGGGTGTGGATCGGCTCGCAACAGGGATACTGAACTACCCCAATGGCGCCCGCGCTGTCTTCACCTGCGGCATGACCTTGCCTACCGAGCAGTACAAGCGGCTGGATCGGCTGCAGATCCACGGCACGAAGGGCGTGCTGCGCACCGACGCGGAATTCAACCAGGCAGGGCGGCTGAGCTATCAGATCGTCACGGATGAACAGACCGTCACCCGCTATGTGGATGTTCCCCAGAACTACAGCCTTGAAGTCGCTCAGCTGGGGCGCTGCATCACGTTCGGCGAGCAACCCCATGTGAGCGCAGACTTCACTCTTGCCACCGCGAGGACGCTGGACAAGGCGCTGGTTGCAATCGGGTATTAAGGAGGTTATCTCATCATGAAAACCATCAATGTCGTCAACGGGCCCCAGAACGTCTCCGCCATCGTACAGGGCTGCATGCGCATGGCACCGCTGTCCATCGACGAGGCAACGAAGGTCATCCGCAACGCCTACGATCTGGGCGTCACATTCTTTGACCACGCCACCTGCTACACCAACGGCGAGTGCGAGCAGCGCTTTGGCGACGCCTTCCCCAAGACCAGCATCAAGCGCGAGGACATCATCCTTCAGAGCAAGGTCGGCCTGTGCTTTGAGCGCAATGAGTTCGACTGGACGAAAGAAAACATCCTCGAAAGTGTGGACGACAGCCTGCGCCGCCTGGGCACGGATTACCTGGACGCTGTGCTGCTGCACCGCCCCGACCTCATCTTCGAGCCAGAGGAGGTCGCCGAGGCCTTTCAGAAGCTGTCGGACAGCGGCAAGGTGAGACACTTCGGCGTCAGCAACGTGATGCCCCTGCAGCTCGAGCTGCTCAAAAAGTATGTGAAGCAACCCCTGGTGTTCAACCAGCTCCAGTTCTCCATCGAGCAGAGCCAGCTGATCGACCAGCCGCTGTACATGAACAACAAGACCACCGAGTTCTCCATCAACCGGGACGGGGACATCCTGGACTACTGCCGCCTGCACGACATCACGATTCAGGCCTGGTCGCCGCTGCAGCGCGGCTTCTTCAAGGGGACGTTCGTGGACAACCCCGACTTCCCGGAGCTGAACAAGGCCCTTGGCGAGGTCGCGGAGCGGGAGGGCGTCTCCAAGACCGCCATCGCCATCGCGTGGATTCTGCGGCATCCGGCCCAAATGCAGGCCATCGCGGGCACAATGAATCCCGATCACCTGCGGGACATCTGCGACGCGCGCAAGGTCAAGCTGTCGCACCACGACTGGTATCAGCTGTACCTCGCCGCAGGCAAGTACCTGCCGTAAGGATGCGGCTGCCCACAGAAACGCGATACAGGACAGGAGAAATGATCGTGAGCATCGATTTGAATACAATGCCGAAGCTGGGCTTCGGCCTGATGCGGCTGCCCGAAAAGGACGGCGTCATCGACCTGGAGCAGGTTTGCCGGATGGCGGACATCTATCTGGAAGCTGGGCTGACTTATTTTGACACAGCCTATGTCTACCACGGCGGCAATTCCGAGAAGATCGTCAAGGAAGCCCTGACGAAGCGCCACCCGCGGGACAGCTTCACGGTGGCCACCAAGCTGCCCGCCTGGTGCATGAAGGAGGAAGCTGACCGGGACCGCATCTTCAATGAACAGCTGGAGCGCTGCGGCGTGGAATACTTCGATTTCTACCTGCTGCATTCCGTCGAGGAAGGCGGCAACGGCGAGACCTACGACCGGCTGAACTGCTGGGAATGGGCGATGGCAAAGAAGGCCGCGGGGCAGATCCACCACTTCGGCTTCTCCTTCCACGGCAGCCCGGAATACCTGGAAAAGCTGCTGGACGCCCACCCAGAGGTGGAATTCGTGCAGATCCAGCTGAACTACGCCGACTGGGAGAACCCAGTGGTGCGGTCCGGCAGGCTGTACGAGATCCTGCGCAGCCGGTGCGTGCCCATCGTCGTCATGGAGCCGGTCAAGGGCGGCACGCTGGCTAAACTGACGCCGGAGCTGGAGGCCAGGTTCAAGGCCGTCCGGCCCGAGGCCTCCATCGCCTCCTGGGCACTGCGGTTCGTCGCCTCACTGCCAGGCGTGATGACCGTACTCTCCGGAATGTCGAGCCCAGAACAGATGGCCGACAATATAAAGACCATCACCCATTTTGAACCGCTGACCAACGCGGAGAAGGCGGTGGTGGAGGATGTGCGCCGGGTCATCATGTCCGTGGAGCAGATCGGCTGCACCGCCTGCCGCTACTGCACCGACGGGTGCCCGATGAACATCGCCATCCCCGACGTGTTCCGCGCCGTGAACACCATGAAGCTGTACCACGAGGAGTTCCGTCCCAAGTCGTTCTACAAAGGTCTCATCGGGCAGGGGCACGGTCGCGCCGCCGATTGCGTGGCCTGCGGTCAGTGCGAGAGCGTCTGTCCCCAGCACCTGCCCATCATCGAACTGCTGAAGGATGCCAGCGCGCATCTGGACACATAAGGAGAGGTACCACTATGCAGACCGCGCGTATGATCGTCGACCGCGATTATATCATCGACCGTACCGATGAGAAACTGTTTTGCTCTTTTGTGGAGCCGCTGGGCCGCTGCATCTACGGCGGCCTGTACGAGCCCGGCCATCCCTCCGCTGATGAAAACGGCTTCCGCCGCGACGTGCTCGACCTCGTTAGGCCCCTCAACCTGACCATGAACCGCTTTCCGGGCGGCAACTTTACCTCCACCTTCCGGTGGGAGGATTCCATCGGCCCGAGGGAGCGCCGTCCCCGCCGCGCGGAGGTCGCCTGGCAGTGCATCGAGACCAACGAATTCGGCCTCAACGAGTTCGCCGACTGGTCGAGGCTGAACGGCTCGGACGTGATGATGACCGTGAACCTGGCCACCCGCGGCGTGCTGGAGGCCATGGATTGCGTGGAATACTGCAACCTGGAGGGCGGCACCTATTGGTCCGACCTGCGCCGCAGCCACGGCTATGAAAAGCCCCACGGCTACAGGTACTGGTGCCTGTCCAACGAGATCGACGGCCCCTGGCAGGTGGGACAGAACACCGGCGCGGTCTACGGCCACTTGGCGCGGGAGGCCTCGAAGGCCATGAAGCTCGTCGACCCGGATATCAAAACCGTGCTGGCAGGCTCGTCCAGCCCCTCCATGCCCACCTATCCCGATTTCGACGCGGAAGCGCTGGATCAGGCGTGGGAATACGTGGACTACCTCTCCCTGCACACCTACATCAGCAACCTGAAGGGCGACACGCCCAACTATCTCGCCAAGACGCTGACCACCGAAAAGATGTTCAAGCAGATCGGCGGGCTGTTCGCCTGGATGAAGGCGAAGAAGCGCTCAAACCACGATTTGTACGTATCCTTCGACGAATACAACACTTGGCATACCGTCTCCGGGAACGAGCGGTTGGAGAAGCCGCGCTGGGGCATTGCCACGCCGCTGCTGGAGGACACCTATGTCATGGAGGACGCCGTGGCGCTGGGCAGCCTGCTCATCACCATATTGCGCAACTGTGACCTGGTGAAGATCGCCTGCCTATCCGAGCTGGTCAACAGCATCTCCCACATCCGCACGCGCACAGGCGGAGGCTGCTGGGTGCTGCCGCCTTACTATGCCTTCCTGCACTTTTCAAAGTACGGTCGTGGTACAGTGCTCAATCCGCGCATTGATTCGCCGAAGTACGACAGCACGGACTACACCGATGTGCCGTACCTCGACGCCATTCCCGTGCTGATCGACGACGGGCGCATCACCGTGTTCGCCGTCAACAGAAGCCTGGATGAGACCCTTCCTCTGGCGGTGGAGCTGCGCGGCTTCAAGGATTCGTATGTCGTGGAAGAGGTGATCGTCCTCTCCCATCCCGACCCCAAGGCGACAAACACCGAGGACAATCCAGACAATGTCCAGCCTCATGCCGGTTGCGCCGCCTTTGAGGAAGGCCTGCTGCGCGCCAATCTCGCACCCCTTTCCTGGAATGTGTTGCGACTGATGCCGAGATGAGCATTCTGTAACCTAAGGAGGCTTGCATCCATGAAAAAAGTTTTGATCTACGGTGACTCCAACACATGGGGCTATGACAGCGCGAGGTACGTCCCCGAGGCGGACACCTATCAGCGCATGAATGAGACGGAGCGCTGGCCCGGCCTGGTGCGAAGCCTGCTCGGTTCCGATTACCATATCATCGAGGACGCGCTGAACGGCAGAACACTGGTGTGGGACGATCCCTACATGCCGGGTCGCAACGGGCTGAAGGGGTTGCAAACCGCGCTGGACGCCCACGCGCCGCTCGATCTGGTGGTGATCCAACTGGGCTGCAATGAGCTCAAGGAATATTTCAACCTGAGCGCAGCCATGATCGCGAGGGGCATGGAGATGCTGGTCCGGGCGTGCAAGGTTCCGTACTATGGCTATCCCGCGCCGAAGGTGCTGCTGATTGCGCCTGCACCGACACACCCGGACATCGCTGCGATACGCGCCGGCTCCAGCTTCGGCCCAACGGCTTATCAAAAGAGCTGTGAGCTTGGAAAGCTGTATCGGTCGATTGCCAAAAGATATCATTGCGGGTTCATCGACTGTGCGGAGCTGGATTTTGAGATCAACATTGTGGACGGTCTGCACTATTCCTACGCGGATCACGCCAAGCTCGCGCCTATTGTGGCAGATAAGATTCGTGAGATGCTGGAATGACAGTAACACTTATATCTTCTCCGGAACAATACAAAATGAGGTGTTCGCATGGAAAAGGTACTTATGCTGAATGGCAGTCCCCGCCCTGACGGCAACATCTCCCTGGCCTTTCATGAGATGGAGCAGGTCTTTGACGAGTGCGGCGTAGGATATGAAAACATCCTCCTCGGACGACAGGTTGTCCGGGGCTGCGTCGCCTGCGAGAGCTGCCGAAAAATCGGGAAATGCGTCTTTGACGACATCGTCAACGAACTGGCTGCCAAGCTGGAAGAAGCGGACGGACTCGTCATCGGTTCGCCGGTCTATTACGGTTCCGCCAACGGCACGCTGATATCGGCGCTGCAGCGGCTCTTCTACAGCTCGCATTTTGACAAGAGCCTGAAGGTCGGCGCGAGCGTGGTCAGCGCCAGGCGCTCCGGGTGTACAGCGACATTCGATGAATTGAACAAGTTTTTCACGCTGTCCAACATGCCCGTCGCGACCAGCCGGTATTGGAACAACATCTACGGCTGGGAACCCGGCGAGGGCAGCGTGGATGAAGAAGGGCGTCAGGTCATGCGCGTACTGGCACGCAACATGGTTTTCCTCATGCGGAGCATCCGTCTTGGAAAAACAGAGGTCGGCCTTCCAAAGGCGGAGGAGCCCCGCGTGTGGACGAACTTCACGCGCTGAATCCACAGGACCAGAATGAAGAGGATCAAAAGTATGATTGTTCTGAATGTAACGTATACGTGCAAGCCAGACAAGCGCGAAGAATTCCTGGAAATGATTATGGCTGAAGGTATCGATGTCGCCTCCCGTGCGGAAGCGGGCAACATCATGTACGACTATTATATTCCTACTGACGGCAGCGACGATTTGTTCCTGCTTGAAAAGTGGCGCGAAGAAGCCGCCCTTGCCGAACACGGAAAGCAGCCGCACCTCGCAAGGCTGAAGGAAATCAAGGAGGAGTTTGTGATCGACACGATCATCGAGAAATACGTTGCGGAGTGAGATAATAGAGGCGAGGAGAAATGAAGATGACATCCGCGACTGTATCACAGATCATGGAGCGTATGATCGCTTTCTCTGATGGCAACATACGCGATATCAACCATCTGATCTGCGTGTGGAGCTACGCAAAAACCATCGGGGAGCTGGAAAAACTGGATCTGGATACGCAGTTCATTCTGGAGGTTACCGCCATCACGCATGACATCGCCTGCCCGCTGTGCCGCAGGAAGTACGGAAACGCAGGCGGCAAGCTCCAGGAAAGAGAAGGCGATCCACTGGTGCGGAGCTTCCTGTCAGACAAGGGATTGACCGAAGTCCAAATCGAGCGCGTGGCGTTTCTGGTCGGCCATCACCACACCCTTGCGGGCATCGATGGTCTCGACTGGCAGATCCTGGTGGAGGCGGACTACATCGTCAACGCCGTGGAGAACGGATACAGCCTACAAAACATCAGCCATTTCATTGAAAACAACATGCGCACCGAAAGCGGAAAGCGACTGGCTCGAAGCGTATTTTGCATGGATAAGGCTCCGGAGGATTAAAAGCATGGGTTGCGAAATCATCCAGATCAACGGAAACACCTGGAGAATCGAAGATAACGGCGTCCGCCTTTTCCTGCTCGCGGGTACAGAGAAGGCGCTGCTCATCGATTCCGGTATGAACCTGAACAACGCGAGGGACATTGCCGCGGGACTTACAGACCTTCCGCTTTCCTTGCTGAACACCC